>NZ_JAAIXZ010000018.1:239978-255955 GCF_010894435.1 Pyxidicoccus trucidator
CTCGCTACTCCTCCCAGGACGACGTCTGCGTCGGCTTCCCCATTGCCAACCGCAACCTCCCCGCTCTCGAGGGCCTCATCGGCTTCTTCGCCAACACCCTCGTCCTGCGCTCCCGCCTGCCCCCCTCATCCTCCTTCCTCCAGCTGCTCGCCCACGTGCGCACCGCCGCCCTCGGCGCCTATGCGCACCAGGACGTCCCCTTCGACAAGCTCGTCGAGCACATCAACCCGCAGCGTGACCTGAGCCGCTCCCCTCTCTTCCAGGCCATGTTCTCTCTTCAGAACACACCCATTGCGGAGCTGGAGCTTCCCGGGCTCGTGCTCCAGCCCATGGAGCAACCCAGTCAGACGGCCAAGTTCGAGCTGCTCCTCTCCCTCTCAGAGACCCGTGAAGGCTTCTCCGGAATCCTGGAGTACAACACCGACCTCTTCACGGCGGACACCGCATCCCGGATGGCGGAGCACTTCTGCCTGCTCCTCGCTGATGCCCTCGCCCATCCCGAGCGTCGGCTCGACCAGCTGTCTCCGCTCGTCGCGCCTTCGCCTCTCCAGCTGACCGGTCACACCCTCGACGCCACTCCCCCCGCCGGCATCGCGCCCACTCCTCACTCCTCCGCCCCGCTCTCTCCCGTGCAGCTCACGCTTGCCGGCATCTGGAAGGAGCTCCTCTCCCTTCAGCAGGTCGGCATCCACGACAACTTCTTTGCCCTCGGTGGCAATTCAATATTGTCCATTCTGGTGATTGCCCGCCTTCAGGAAGCAGGGCTGAGCCTGAGGGCTGAGCAGATCTTCCAGAAGCCAACCATCGCTGAGCTCGCGCCGCTGGTGACCGGGGCACGGAATTCGGAAGAGCAAGGCGTGGTGACCGGCGTGGTGCCGTTGACCCCCATCCAGCGATGGTTCTTCGAGACCTGCGAACAGCAGGCGCATCACTTCAACCAGGCCGTGATGCTGGAAGTCACGGAGGGCGTGGAGGGAGCAGCCCTGGAGAAGGCGATACAGAAGCTGCTGGAACATCATGATGCACTGCGGTTGCGCTTCAGCCCTGCTGGCAATGGCTGGAAGCAGGAGAGTGCTGGGGCCGGGAGCCCCTTCGAGCTGAAGCAGGTGGACGTCTCCGGGCTTGCACACGCGGAGCAGGCAGCGGTCATTTCCCAGGTGGCGGAGGAGATTCAGCAAAGCCTCGAGCTGGCCGAGGGCCAGCTGCTGAGAGCGGCGCTCTTCCACCGCGGACAAGGACGCACGGGGAGACTGCTGCTGGTCATCCACCACCTGGGGGTGGATGGAGTCTCATGGCGGACGCTGCTCGAGGATCTCGAAAAAGCCTACAGGCAGCTGAAGAACGGGGATGAGGCCGCGCTGGGCGCGAAGACAACGTCCTTCAAGACCTGGGCTGAGCGTCTGGAGCCGTACGCCAGGACGCAAGCCGTGGAAGAGCAACTCCCGTACTGGGAGATGCAAGGGAAGGAGCACCTGGGCCGGCTGCCCGTGGACAAGGAGGGGACAAGCAACACCGTGGCGTCGGAGGACCACGTCACGGTGCGGCTGGAGGAGGAGGAGACCCGGGCCCTGCTGCAGGAGGTGCCAGGGGCCTATCAAGCGAGGAGCGACGAGGTTCTCCTGGCGGCACTGGCGGCGGCGATGGAGCGCTGGACAGGGCAAGGGCGGTTGAGAGTGGACTTGGAGGGACACGGCCGGGAAGAGCTGTTCGAGGACGTGGACCTCTCAAGAACGGTGGGTTGGTTCACGGCGCTGTACCCGGTGGTGTTGGACCTTGCCGGAGCAGAGACCCCGGAGGACAGGCTGCAAGCGGTGAGCGCCCACCTGAAGCGAGTGCCCATGAAGGGGCTGGGATATGGGCTGCTGAGATACTCGGGCCGTGACGAGGTGGTGAAGAGGTTGAAAGAGCTGCCGCCAGCCGAGGTGGTGTTCAACTACCTGGGGCAGTTCGACGCTTCGGCATCGAAGCCTCCGCTGTTCAGGCCCACGAAGGAAGAGACCGGCCCGGCGCGAAGCAGGCAGGGCCTGCGCAGCCATCTCCTGGAGGTAAACGGGCTCGTCTTCAACTGGCAACTGGAGCTGACGTGGAGCTTCAGCAAGAACCTGCACGAGCGCGCGACCATCGAGAGACTCGCACAGGACTTCATGTCCGAGCTCAGGAGCTTCATCAGGCGCCGGAAGGTGGCGACCGGGAATGGACACACCCCGGCCGGCCTCCTGCCTGCGCGCCTCGAACGAATCGCCCAGCTCACCCTTCATGACCAGCAGATGCTCGGCATGGCGTTGCTCGTCGAGCTCGAAGACGGGCGCCGCTTCCAGGTGGCGCAGGGCACCTCGAACCCGACAGGCACGCCCTACGCCCAGACGACCCGGGTCGTGGTTGGGAGCCTGACCAAGATGTTCACTGCCGTTGCCGTGCTGCAGTGCATCGAGGAGGGCAGGCTGTCGCTCGAGGACACGGTGGAGGCCTGGCTGCCCTGGTCAGTGAGAGCCAAGGCCATCACCGTCCGGGACCTCCTGGCGCACACGAGCGGCCTCCCCGACTACCTGGGCCTGCTGACCGCGCGGGACGGCGCCAACAAGCCCTGGGCTCCACGCGCCCTCGTGGAGCTGGTCGAGCACGAGCCTTCCGTCCCACGAGGGCATTACTCGAACACCAACTACGTCGTGCTGGGCCTCATCGTCGAGGCGCTCACCGGTCATACCTGGGAGGAGGAAATCTCCCGGCGCATCATCCAGCCCCTGGGGCTCAGCCATACCCTCCCGTTCACCGAGGCGCCTCCCGAAGAGCTCGCAGGCGCCTGGAGGCGGAGCACGGGGGGCTGGGAAGATATCCGCCAGGTGTGGCATCCCTCGTGCGGCTGGGCCGCGGGCGGGATGAGCTCCACCACCGAGGAGCTCGTGACGTTCGGGCGAGCGCTGTTCAGCGGCGCGTTGTTCAGGAACCCGGCCTCTCTGGCGGCGATGCGCTCGTACGGCGTGCGCGGTACCCCACGCATGGCCGGCGACGTCGAGCACGAGCTGGGTCTCTGCCTCCACCTGTTCCGCGTCTCTGGACTCACCCTGGAAGGGCATCTGGGGGTCCGTCCCGGGTATACGGCGGCCCTGCTCCATGACCCTGAGACCCGAGCCATCGTCGCAGTCACGGCCAACACCCACGGGGCCTTGACCGCATTCGCCGGAGTCAAGGCCCTCGAGGCCGTACGCCGCGCTACTTCGTAGCCCTCCCCACGAAGTGCGCCAGTCCCGTCTTCACGTGGCCGCGAGCAGGGTCATCGCGGCCGGCGGCTCATACAGCTTGAAGAAGGAGATGGAGAGCGATGGGGTGAGCTCGGGGGAGAGGGCCTGGACGTCCAGGGAAGGCATGGCTCGCCGTTCGATGCGCTCCAGGGGCAGTCCTCTCGCTGAGACCTCCTCGATGAGCTGCCGGTCCGGGTACCAGTCAGCCATGGCCTGAGGGGACAGCATCCTCTCGTTGCTTTGTCCAAGTCCCGCTTCTCCTGCGATTGCGTCTGCCATCGCATGGCTGCTCATAGTGCCCGCTCGTGGGTTGAGCCATAGGGACGTTCTCCATACATGAAAACATCTATAGGGTTTACTGGTATGTACAGCCCAACTTTCAACAAGTACAACCGCACGCATACACACCAGGCCAACCCGGCCCCATCCTCTCTGGCGAAGGCTGGCGGAATGCAATTCATTGCGACCGCGATTGAGCCTGATACCGAGGAACGCTCATGGACTCCACGTACGCGTTGGACCTGTTGCTCGACTTCGCCCTGATTGCTGGCTTCGGGGTTCAGCACTCGATTGTCGCCATGGTGCGCCTCAAGACCATCATCCAGCGAGTCACCGGGCTCGACCCGATCTCCTGGCGCGGAGTGCAGTCCTTCATCAACGTCTCGTATCTGTTGATGGCGTGCATCCTCTGGCGCGAGGTCCCCATCGTCATCTGGGACCTGCAGGGGGTCTGGTACTGGGTCGCCGGGGTGACGCTCGTGGCCTCGTGGGCGTGGTACTTCCAGATTCACCTCTTCGAGTACGACTGCGGCCTGGCGTTTGGCTCGTCGGCCATGCTCGCCCGGCTGCACAACGCGAAACCACCGCCCATGGAGATGTGGAAGGTGGGCACGCGCCGCTGGCTGCGCTTCCCCGTACACACCGCCTTCTTCCCGATGTTCTTCGCGTTCCCCCGGATGACGGCGAGCATGTTGCTGCTGGCCATCGTCGCGAACGTGGCCAACATCATCGGCACCATCCTCTACGACCGGCGGCTCGAGTTCCTGGTCAAGGACGTCTACCGGCAGTACCAGCAGGTCACCGGCCTGCTGCTACCGCCGCTGCTGCGTGCTCCGGCTGGCGCCAGGCACATGCACTTCCCTTCTCCGTGGCACTGGTCGCACGTAGGCCACAACGTCCCGGGCCTGCTGCTGGGCCTGCTCGTGGGCACCCTCTTCTGGAAGCACCTCGGCCCGACCGGGCTCGTCACGGAGGAGCTCCTCCGCTCGTGGTCCAGCGCGTTCCTGGTCGCCGCGCTCGGAGGTGTCCTGCTGGGCGTCACGCATGCGCTGCGCAGCTCCGCGCTGGAGCTCTCGTACCAGCGGCTGCTCACGATGCTATCGACCAACACCGCCTTGATGAGCGCGGTGTCGCTGCTCACGTGGACCGCCCTCTGCTTCGTCACGCAGCGTCGGGTGCCGCTCCTGTACCTCTTCTTTCCCATGTGGATGACCATGCTGTGGCTGGGTCACGTCGTGGCCTCCACCGTCTTCTTCGGGCTGAGACCCTCTCTCGTCGCAGGGCAGGCCAGCGTCCCCCCGCCCGTGGCCGACGCGAAGACCTCCCACTGAGCCGTCCACCTCCGCCAGCTCCGGAGAAACGACATGCCAGCCTTTTCCACGCTCGTCCGTCCGTTCAACGTCAAAGCCACGGTCCTCCAGCTCAAGCGCGGCTATCACGGCGCGTGCTGGGCGCCTCCGGCCAGACTGGAGCCGGCACACAAGCAAGCCATCTACGACGCGCTCCGCGAGGTCTCGACACTCGCGTTCGGCGCGGACATGACGCTCTACTGGCGCGACCGGGCTGCCGGCGGATACCTGGACAAGCTCACCCGCTTCTATTTCATCCACAGCGAGGATGACCGCGTCGTCGGGTGGACCGGCTACCACCGGCTGAAGCTGGCCGGGCGGACGTGCCTGTACCTGGACTCGACGGGCGTGCTCCCCGAGCTCCAGAACACCGGCATCATGACGAGGCTGTTCGGGCACTTCCTGCTCGGGGAGCTGCTGCGCGCAGGCCCTCAGGGCCTCTACGTCTCCATGCGTACGGAGAACCCCGTCGTCTACCAGGCCTTCTACAAGGTGGCCGGTGAGCGAAACATCTTCCCCAGTCTCTCGGTCCCCGTCCCGGACAAGGTCCAGGAGATGGGCCGCCAGCTCGCCGCATGGCTCGGACAGAGCGACAAGTTCGACGCGCCGTCGCTGCGGGTGAAGGGGGCGTACGACAACCTCGATGCGCTCTACGGTGAGCTGCCCACCTGCGACGACGACGGCATCAACCGCTACTTCCGCCAACACCTGCGTCCCGTGGACGCCTTCCTCGTGCTGGCGAGGCTGTCCAACCCGGGCACCCTGCTGTCGCTCGCAGCGAGGCGGTTGGGCACCGCACTGCGAAAGAGCCGCACGCGCCGCGGGCCGGCGCTGGAGGACACCGCCGCCTGAAGCCGGTCAAGGGAAGCGCCCCACCACCCTGGAAGAACCACCATGCCCCCTGAAAACATCGAGCGCAGCTTCTGGGCGACGGACGGGTGTAGAAACATCCCTGAGGTCGGGCTGAACCTCTCCGCGCTGAAGGAGTACATCCCCCGCGGCTGGCATCACCTGGTTCAGCTGACCCGGCTTGCCGATACGCTCCGCTCACTGCAGCGCAACGACGGCTCGATGACGGCCCCGGACATCGCGCGGCAGCTGCTCAACCAGTCCGCGCTGGCCCTGGAGGCGGCAGCCGAGACGTGCCCCGAAGAAGAGATTGCCGGACTCCTGCGCCTTCGTGCCCAGGGGCTGCGGTGCAATGACACACGCGAGGCGGCGACGGCGCTGGCTCGCGCGACGAATGATCGGCTGGTGGTGCTCTGCGGCCCGCTCGTCACCTGGCCCGGAAAGAGCAGTGCCTATCTCCACTCCACCTGCATTGCCGTAGAGGACACACGGCTCACCCAGCAGGTACGCGCGCTCGAGGAGGAGCTGGAGCCGCTCCGGCACTACTACGAGAGGCTGCTCGGGCTGAAGGGGCTCGGGCTTTCGGAGATTCCCACCTACACCGTCAGCGAGCTGGTGCTGTGCGGTGGCGAGGCCAACGGGTTCCCCAAACACTTCACGTACTTCCTTCCCGAGGACGAGGGACACCGGAAGCTCAAGCCGCGCAAGACGCTGCTGTTCCGCAACATCTATCTGGAGCGGGTCCGCTGCCTGAGCCTGCCCCTGCTCCGGAAGCTCTGCCCGGGCCTGCGGGTGGCCGACGAGGACGTCAGCAACCCCCTGGTGGCGCTCACCTGGTTCCGCGGGCACGACGTGGGGCACTACTGGCGTCACCCCGCCGCGGCATTCGGCAAGCTGCGGGAGCTCGGGGTGGCCCGCTCGTACGCGCTCCAGGAGGCGCTGAGCGACGTCCTCGGCTACCTGGCGCTTCACGGGCCCTGGCGTCAACCCGCCAGAGACGATGCGTCCATGGGCTTCTACCTCGCGGAGATGCTCCGCTTCCTCGGCCGCGGGTACCAAGGCATCCACCCGGACTTCGAGGCCTCGCATCTCGTCCTCTCCTACCTGGTGAAGAAGAGGTTCGCATCCCTGGATTCGGAGCGCGGCGAGCTCCAGCTCGACAGCGGGCACTTCCAGGAGGGCGTGACGGAAGTGGCCGAGCGGCTCATGCGTGCCGTGCTTGGCGGAGACGTGGACGAGGCGCGCTTCCTGCTCGCGGAGTACGGGCTGGCGGAGGATCCGCGCCAGAGCCACCTGGACCCGCTCATCCGGCGAGCCGCGAGCATTGGCAATGACATCCGCTACACCTACGAGGGCTGACATGCCGGACAGCGACAATCTCCAGGGCCGGCGTGTGGTGCTCACGGGCGGCGCCAGTGGAATCGGAAGGGTGACGGCCGAGGCGTTCGTCCACGCGGGATGCCGGGTGGTGCTCATCGACCGCGACGAACCGGCCCTCCGGAGGGCCGTGGCCGAGCTGGGGTCCGCCGCGATTGGCATCGCCGCGGACGTGTCGGATCCAGTCTCGATTCATGACGCCTTCGTGGACGTGGACCGGGCAGTGGGCGGGGTGGACGTGTTGATCGCCAATGCCGGCATCAGCGTGCGGCGCAGCTTCCTGGAGATCTCTCCCGAGGAGTGGCGGCGGGTCATCACCACCAATCTGGATGGGGTCTTCTTCTGTGCGCGAGAGGCCGCCACGCGGATGGTGGCGGGAGAGGGAGGCGTCCTGCTCCTGATGGGCTCCACCAACGGGCTCGTGGGGTACCCCTATTATGCTTCGTACAACGCGTCGAAGGCGGGCGTCATCGAGCTGGCGCGCTCACTCGCCATCGAGCTGGCCCCGAAGGTGCGGGTGAACGCCATCTGCCCTGGCTACGTGATGACGCCCATGCAGGAGCGCGAGTACACACCCGCCATGCTGGCGAAGGTGAACGAGAAGCTCCCCCTGCGACGCCACGCACGCCCCGAGGAGATCGCCCAGCTCTTCCTCTTCCTGGCCTCGGACCGAGCCCGGTACATCCATGGCCAGGCGCTCGTCATCGATGGCGGCGAGCTGGCGGGCGGTCTCGCGAGCGCGGGTGTGGCCGGCTGACAGCGAGCGTGCGCTTCCCGAGGCCCCCGAGCGTGGGCGTGACGTCTGGGGCCGGAGCCAGGTGAAGCAACCCCTCCGCGGACTCTCCATGCCCCGCCCCACCACTCCGACTGAATCAAATAAACTCTACGGTACAGGACCCATCATGATTCACGACGAAAAGACAAACATCGGACTCCTGCCCTCCACGGCTTCAGGTGGCCGGGAGTTCATCCAGCAGCTCAAGCAGGAGGTGGGAGAACACCGGGCCATCCATCACCCGTACCTGCAGGCGCTCGCGAGCGGCCGGCTCCCCGACCCCGTAGGCGCGCTGCGGGACTACGCGCACCAGTACTTCGCCTACAGCACGAACTTCCAACGGTACTTGACGGCCACCATCTCGCAGCTGGACGACCCGGAGCATCGGCGCGTGCTGCTGGCCAACCTCCTGGAGGAGGCCCACGGGGTGAGTCCCGACGAGGCTGAGTTGATGCGCAGCCACGGCATCGAGTTGGAGTGGGTCGAGAACGTCCCCCACCCGGTGCTCTACCGGCGTTACCTCGAAGCGCTGAACATGGACGAGGCGTGGCTGCGCGACCACCCTTTCTGCGACGAGGCCGTTCAGTGGAGCCAGCTCTTCCTCCTGTGCTGCGGTTCTCAGGGGGCCTCCACCTCGGTGGGCGCCATGGGGATTGGCACCGAGCTGATTGTCCGCCGGGTGTACACGCCGATTCTCGAGGCCATCCAGACGTACATGGACGTCTCACCGCGGGACCGCGTGTTCTTCGATCTGCACCAGAAGATCGACGACGACCACGGCGAGGTGCTGCTGCGCATCGCGGAGGAGCTGGCGGAAGAGCCCGAGCAACGGCCACTGCTGCGCACCGGCGCGCTGATGGCGCTCAATCTCCGCGCGGCCTTCTACGACAGCATGTTGTGGCGTGCGCAGGCGATGCCACGGGTTTCCCGCCCCCGGTCCGACAAGTCCCCTGGAGGTAGAGCCACCGGTGGTTCATCGAGCTTCGTGGACACCACCCGCAACCAGGACTCGCTGGAGCCTCGCCCCGTGGAAGTCGAGCCCGGTGAGCTCATCCACCGGCAGGTGGGGCGCGGCGGCGCGGCGGAGGAGTTCAGTCGCTCACGAGGACACCCGGTGTACGAGGTGTCGTTGCCCTCCCGCTCGATGAGCTTCAGCATCGGGGAGCTGGCGCCTTGCCAGGCAACCTCAAACCACCGCCATGCCTATGAAACACTCATCTACGTCCTGCAAGGCTCCGGCTGGTCCGTCATCGAGGGACGACGCGTGGAGTGGCGCACGGGGGATGCGCTCTACGTCCCACCCTGGAACTGGCATCAGCACTTCGCTGGCGACGAGAAGTCCGTCTATCTCTCCGGCACCAACCTGCCCTTGCTGAACCAACTGGGGCAGACGGTGGTGCGACAAGAGCAGCCCCAGGGCAATCATTGACGAGCCGGCTGGCTCGATCCGACTGGTAGGTCCATGGGTCTCATCAAAGGTTCGCTCCTGCTCGACACGAAACAATTCGTGAATGAGAGGTTTGGTCCGGACGTCTGGCGCATGCAGGTGGCAGGACTCAGGGCAGTCGAACGGGCAGCCGTGCTTCGGCCGGTATCCGCTTGCTGGTATGAGTTGAGCGTCTTCCGGCGCCTGCTCCACGCCGTGTGCGAGTACAGCAGAAGCAAGAGTTGCGTCGTCATGGAAGAGCTCGGCCGCTTCACGGCGGAGCGGGAGATGTCCGGCCCCCGGCGGTGGTTGCCTCACCTGGCACGGCCCTGCTTCGTGGTGCAGAACCTGAACCTCTGCTGGCGCCGGATGTTCGACGTGGGGCAGTGGACGTCCCAGCAGGAACAGGGGACGCTGGCGTTGAAGCTCGCGGGATGGGAGGGAGATCCGCCTCTCTGTGAGTGGAGCACAGGGTACGTTCGCCGTGCGCTCGCTCTTCTTGGCTGGCAGGTGGAGCACTTCGCGCACACGGCCGGGCCGGCCTGTAACGAGACGACCTGCGCCTTCAACGCCGTCGTGCAATTAGGGTCCGATGCCGTCCGCGTGCGCAAGCTCACCTCCCAGGCCGAGCTCCTCCACATGGCGCGCCTGCTCGCTCAATACTCCCGGGCGGAGGAGCTGGCACGCCTCATCGTGGAGCTGATCCGCGTCCAGTTGGACTGCGCTGACGCTCAGCTCTGGGTGAGGGAGGAGGAAGGGGAAGAGATGCGGCTGCTCTGCACCTCCGGCGAGTGGAGACGGGGGAGCCATCGGAGCTGCCTGCTGCTCGAAACGCGAGGGCTCACGGTGGGGCGCATCGAGGTGCGTCATGTACAGGCGCAGCTCGATGAGGCGGCGGCCCATCTGCTCGATGATTTGTTGCCCTTCATGGCGAGCAGCCTGGCGAATGCACTCGGCTCACGGGCCTCGATACCGGGCGCACCGCGGAACGACGACGAGGCCTTCGGCCAACGGCTGCTGTCCGCCAGGCACTTGTGGGCACTCACCTCGCGTCAAGCCGACGTTCTGTCGCTGGCCGTCCAGGGTAGAACGAACAAGGAGATTGCCCTGGAGCTCGGCTGCCAGAAGAGCACCGTCGAGCTGCATATGTCACACATACTCCGAAAGTGTAGGGCGGACAATCGAAGCATGCTCACGTCCAGCTTCTGGTCGCTGCGCTGAGCATGGAAAGCGAGATGAACCTCCTGGGACTGGCATTGAGGTGTACGTCTCCAGCTGGGCGCATCAACAGGGCTCTCAGTCCAGGTTCTTGTCGGCAAGGAACCTCGATAAGAAGACGACGCTCCTCCCACAGCTCCAGGTGCTCCTCGTGGTTGCGCGCCTGAAGAGCTTCAGAGCGGCGGCGCGCGAGCGCGGCGTCTCTCCGGGAAATGTTCCACACCGGTGTTGGCGGTCATCGCGGAGCGCGGAAATCTGGTCATCGGAAGCAGCCCGGCCCCGCCCCCGTCAGCGTCCCTCACCTCCCGCTCTGCTCCCGCCCGCTATGCCCAAGAGGGCTCCTGTCCTTCCTATGCTCAAAACCCGTAACGAGGATTGGCTCAAAGGGACGCTCGCGGCGACGTGACAACAGTTCCAAGCCCTGGAGCGCGCCCGGCTGGGAATCGGCCGCCCACGAGCTGAAGCCTGCCCCTTGCCTCAATCCATGCCCTTGGGGAATTCACCCTCCGATCCGGCCGATTTGTCGAACTCGGCGGGTATGACGAGGCGCTGAACCTCCCCCGCTTGAGGAAGCGCGGTCCTCGCTATTCATCGAAGCCATTCGTCCGCAAGCGCTCGTCCCCATCACCTGTCCGCCCTATTCTATGGGATCAGCGAGCAATAAACGGATTGCCATATAGTGACATCGCGAGTGACCGGCTGAGGTCGGTGCTGGTAGCGGTCGCCACTGCATCGTTCCCCGCACGGCATGCGTCGATTACTTGGCAACCTGCGTTCCATGTCTTCAGGAAGGCGTCGAGCCATGGCCGCGCCATGGTGAACGGAATAGGCCACGATGGCGCAATGACCGCGTCCAGTCCCTTGTCGAGGAGACGATGGGCGATGCCAACCAAGCCGCCGCTTTCGGGGTGCTGATCCAGGCGACCGCCGGAGCAGACTAAGAGCACCGCGATACGGCTCCCCCGCAGCGCGTCGATGAGCTGACGCAGGTCGGTCGGCTGGTGCTGGTCGTCGCTCAGTCCCCGGAAATACCTATTGTGCTCCGCGAGGCCCCCGTGCGCGCCAACGATCGCCAGATCTGCCGACGCGAGCGCGACGGGCGTCGCCGATTGGGTGTGGAGGTCGATCTTCGCGGAGTCGAGCACCTCTTCCAGTTCCCCGGCCATCAGGCTGAGCGTATCCATGTACGAGCCGCCGGCCGCGACCGGAATCCATGCCGCCGCGCTGCCGTCGCCCTTGCGCGCCGCCGCGATCGACGCCTTCAGCCACGAGAGTGAAGGCACCGTCACGAGTGACCTGGAAAGGCCCGCGAGCTCGCTGCCGACGGTGAGCACATTCGGCGGCACCAGGGATAGATCACCCGAGAGCACAATGGCCCGCTCGGGCATGTCCGGCAGGCCCACCCCCCTAGTCGCGTCCCGGAAGGCATCTGGCGGCAGCTTGGGATTGGAGTAGCCGTAAGGATACGTTCGGCTCCAATCGACAAGCAGCTTCGAATCGAAGGTATCGGTCGTCACGGCCACCGGCGGCTGGACGCCTTCGGCGGTTACCGTCATCATCATCAGGCCTGTCCCGTCGAGAGCCATGCCGACGACCGCCGCCCCGAGGCGGGCGATTTCGGTCGCCACAGCGAGCGGCGCCTTCACGTCGGCCAAAATGCGCTCGGCAGCCCTCACCTCCGCACCGGCACCATGAACGCCGACGCCCTGCGCACCGAGAAGCTCCAGCGAATAGGCGAAGCCTTCCGAATCCCCGGCATTGGTCGATGCGCGCGCGAGTCTGCTCGCCATCGTCCGCGCGAGCCGGAGATCGTAGCTGACATCGTCGTTGTACCGCGCGGACTCGATCGGTCCGGCGACGGATGCGACCAGCGCCGCGTCGGGCAGCCGTCCGGCCGCAGCCACTAGGACCCGGTGAGGATCGGCAAGACGCCCGGTCAACCGGTTGAGCATCTCGCGCGCGGCGGCAGGCACCTCGGTTCCGTCCCCCTCCGCTTGGTCGATGAGCTGGCGGAGCATCACCGCGCCCGGCAGCGCTTCGTCGCCCGAAACAAGGACCGCCTCGGCGTTCTTCGATGCCGCCGCGAGCAACTGCGCGGTCGTCCACGCGTCCTCTCTCCTGGTCTGATGTCGACGCAACTGGGCATGAAGCTCAAGGATGTCAAGCCGCGAGCCGTAAACCTCGCCGTTCAAGACCTTGGCCAGCGACTTGCGCAGACGCTCCACAATCCGAATGGACTCCTCGGCCATGCCGACGTCGCGCAGGATTCGCAGAAGAACGCCCTGCTCGTCCCAGGCTTCGCGCCAAGTTCCGTCGGACGGCAGTTCGAAGGCCGCAATCAGCGCGAGCAGCGCTTCGCGCAACCTGCCAACCCTTGCGTAGATGTCAGCGAAAGCGGCGAGCGCGCGCCGCCGGCGCGCTGGACGGTCGCCGGCGACGACCAAAATCTGCTCAGCAAGATCGCGCGCCAACTGTGGGCGCCCGCCGAAGAGCATCTTCACCGCTGCAACACGCGCGACGGGCAGGTCGCCGTCCGGATCCGCCGCCGAAGGTGCGACCGCGAGCGCGACAGTGACGAAGCTCTTCATCAGCTGCTCCTCGTCTGGATCGTTCGGATCGGGAGCGTGGTAGTTGACCATGCGGAGGATTCCGTGCAGCACCGCGTCCGAATCCTCGCCAAGGACGTCCGAGGGGATGGCGTCGCGGCCCGTCACGATGACGCCGTTGCCCTTCTTGTCGAGCCAGTTCAGCACGCGCTCCATGATGACCGGGAGCTGCTCAATGTCGTCGAGTCGGTTGCCCTCTGCACCGTCACCCATCTCGATTTCCGGCAGCCTATCGGCGCGCCCGAGCGCGTGCATTACCATCACCGCGATACCGCCGATGCCGACGTGGTCGGCATCCAGCAGGTCGGCTACGCTTGTCCTTGCGAAACCGGCGGCCGGGTTCTCGGCAATGTAGGCTGCGGCAACATCGATGAGCCGGGAAGTCGCCTCGAGCCAAACAGTGCCCCTGCCCGACGCCAGCGACCGGCCCAGCAGACCGCGCGCGAAAACGAACCACTGCTCGTCCCACGCCACATCGCCCGAGAATAGCATCTCGACCGCCTCGGCGCGCCTCCCGGAGCGCTCAAGCGACAGCATGAGCTCGCGCTGAATGTCGGCCTTCCAGTCGGGCATCTTGCCCGCCAATTCGCGCCCGAGCTTCACCGGCTCGTCGAAGCCCGGTCCGGCGATTGCGTCCGCGAGCAGACGGAAAACGTCGCCGACCGTGCGCTCCCCCCTGTCGGGCGAACCGCCAAGCAGGTTCGCCGCCTTGGCATAGTCCCCCTCGCGCGCAGCCGCGCGCCCATCCACTGACCTAAGCAGGTGCGAATGCGGATAGAGGTTGCGCAATTGCTCGCGCACGGTCTGGATGAGCGCCTGTCGGCGCGTGTCCAATGCGATCTGCAAAGCGTTCTCAAGGTCGTTCGCCGCCACCAGTTCGGGCAGAGCGCGCTCGACGAGGTCCTGCGCAAAGTCGTCGCGGTCGACGTCCGCCGCAATCTTCGCAATCCCCAGCAACTCCTCGTTCTTCAACGTGGCGATGAACTCGGCAGACGCATCCAAGGTGCGGCTAACCTCATCGCGAATGCCCGCGCGCTCGAGCACGACAAGCCGCAGGATCCACTTGCGGCGATCGGACAGTTCGTCGTCGCTCTCGATGAGCGAGACCGCGCTGCCGATGTCACCGGCGGTCG
Organism: Pyxidicoccus trucidator; assembly: GCF_010894435.1. Classification (NCBI taxonomy): domain Bacteria; kingdom Pseudomonadati; phylum Myxococcota; class Myxococcia; order Myxococcales; family Myxococcaceae; genus Pyxidicoccus; species Pyxidicoccus trucidator. The sequence goes on from NZ_JAAIXZ010000018.1 coordinate 254,230, forward strand.
CAGCGTCGTAGGCAGCGCTCATTTTGGCGAGCATCTCCTCAAGCGTCAGTTCGTCGATTTTCGACGCACCGCAAAGGCGGACGTCGCCCGCCGACTTCAGCAACTCAAGGTTCGACTCGCGCAAAGGAAAATACTGGCCGATGTCCAAGATGATGTAACTACCCGATGCGCGCGCCCTCGCCTCCGCCATCAGCATCACCGAGTGGAGATGCATGCACCAGTCGTCCTCGGGTAGACGCGGCCCCTCATTGGGCGGGACCACGTCCAGCGACTGGTAATGCGACGCCTCGCCGACGATCACCGCCTGTCGGTCCTTCGCCCTGCCAAGAAGCGCATCAAGCGACGCAAACGTGAAGTCGGCCGCCTGCTCCACTTCCACCTTCGCGATTGTCTTCTCGACGAAGTGTGCAGTCCTTGCATCGTCCGGCTCAAACCGGCGGTAGGCTCGCCGAACGCCTTCATGAACGTCGTCGAGCATCCTCTGGCGAGAGCGCGCTCCAGACGGCGGTAGGATGAGCCTGATGGAATCGGCGCGGGGCGTTCCGTCCCTTTCCCCCATCATGGAGATGTATCCGGCGATTTCGCCGAGCCGCAAGATCCTGTCGCGGCGTCCGAACGCGAAGACATCGGCGTTTCGCCACTCGAAGCAGCGCATGACGAACGTCAGCAGTTCCTGCTCGTCCAGCTTCACCGTCGCCTTCTCGGCCATCTCGTACGAAGCCTCCTTTACTGTTCGTCTTATTCTGTGAAGCGGTGCCCCGGGTCAAGCACCTGCGTTTGCTCGTCCTTGTTTGCTTGCGGCAACACTCCCTCAAGCAGGGGCGGAGCCGGGGCTGGAGGAGGAGAGCCCCGCCTTTGCCGCGACGGTGGAGGAGCCGAGGAAGGAGCGCACACCCCGTTTGGACTGGGCCGGGCTGCTGCGCAGGACGTTCGCCCTGGATGTGTTCGCGTGCTTGAGGTGTGGAGGCAGGCTTAGAACCTATTTCGGTAGGGAAGAAGGTCGGCCTCCTGCCGGGTTGAAGAGGCAGGAGGACGCGGCCATGGGGTAGTGAAGAAGGACGATGGCTGGCGGGTGCCAGACGAGCTGTGGCGACGCATCGAACCGCTGCTGCCGGCCCGGCCGGAGCACCCGCTGGGCTGCCACAACCCACGAGTGCCCGACCGACAGGCTCTGGATGGGATTCTCCTGGTGCTGCGCACGGGGATGCAGTGGGGCGCGTTGAAGGCCACGGGCCTATGCCATCCGTCCTCCGCCTATCGACGCTTCCGGGAGTGGCTGGCCGCGGGCGTCTTCCGCGAGTTCTGGCGCCAAGGGTTGATGGCCTACGACGGCCTGGCGCGGATTGATTGGCGGTGGCTCGCGTTGGATGGCACCCAGGGCAAAGCGCCGCTGGGCGGGGGAAAAAACCGGCCCCAACCCTACGGACAGAGCGAAGCGGGGCACCAAGGGCCCGCTCAGAAATTACCTGGCCATGAGAGACGTTCCCATGCCCGGAAAATCGGCCTCCAGGGGCGAAAATCGGACAAGTAATTTCTGAGCGGGCCCCAAGCGGAGCTTGCTGACAGACTCGCGCGGCGTCCCCCTCGGCCTCGTGGTCGCGGTGAGCGTCAAGGAAGATGTCGGGTGAGTCGGGTCAGCGCGTCTTCGTCCGTGCGTGCTGAATGGGCGTGGTGTTCGCGGAGGGGTTGAGGCGCACGGGCCCCGCGGGCGTCCAGTTGCGCGTGG
>NZ_JAAIXZ010000019.1 GCF_010894435.1 Pyxidicoccus trucidator
GCTGATTCATATCGGTGCTGCCGGCTGCGCTTCTCAGCGCGACCTGGCTGGCACCGTCAAAGAATTGACTGCGGTTTCCGCAATCTGTCTTCTACTTGGGCTTGCTATTTGGTTTTCAAAGACCGAGCCGCTTGTACCACTCGCGACTTCTTGTTACCGTTGCTGCGCTTGCTGCCTGCCGTTTCCAACCGGCGGGGCTGCATCTTTTATTCGAGTCCGCATCCGCTGTCAACTTCGACTTTTGCGTCCTCGGGGCCTCTCGAAGTCCTCAGCGCCGCCCAGTGGCTTCCGCTGTTTCTTTCGAGGGGGAGCGGCTTCTACTTCCTTGCCGCCATCCCTGTCAACCGCTGCTTCGTTGACTTTCCCTCGCCGAGTCGCCCGTCCTGCTGCCCGGGCTTTTTCTTCGTCGGGGGCGCGGCTTCTACTTCGTCGCCGCGTTTCCTGTCAACTCGCTTCGTTGACCGCCGTATTCCGTTTGTCGGTGATGCACCACGGCCGAAGTATCTTCCGCACCAGTGCGCGGGCTTCGTCGTGGGGTCGCGGCTTCTACCACCACCGCGTTTCGAGTCAACCGCTTCGGCCGACTCTTTCTTCCGTCCTGCTCTCCCCGGATCCACCTGGCTGCTGCTGCCCGCCAGCGGGTCCGTCGAGTGGGGCGCGGCTTCTACCACCGCCGCGTCGCGAGTCAACCGCTTCGGTCGACTCCTTTTATTCTCTCTGTCAGCTTCCCGAGCTGCTCCGCCTCGGGTGAGGCGCGGCTTCTACCACCGCCGCTCCGTGGATCAACCTATTTGGTCGGATCCTTCGTACTTCTTCTGTCCGCCCCGGCGAGTCGCTGAGATCAGCCGCTCGGTCGAGGGGGCGCGGCTTCTACCACCGCCGCGTCCAGGGTCAACAAGCTTCGCCGACCTTTTTCTTCCCCCGTTCGCACCCGGTAACGGACACCGAGGCGCCGAGCAGAGGTTCAGTTTCTAACGCGTCGTCACAAGGCCGTCAAATCATCATGATCCGAAGTCCAGGTGACACCTTCGCATTGAGGGATTTAATCACCCCTTCATGGGTGTGAACCCCCTGCCCCGGTTCGGCGCTTCCTCCCGTGAAATCCCCGGTTTGCAGCCTGGAGAGCAACCGGACGAGCTGCTTCAGGGCTCGAGTTCCGCTCGGGGACGGGGGAGCTCGGGATGATCCACCCCGCTGGGAGCCGCTGGCCGCCAGGTGGTCCCGAAGAGCCAGTCCGAGAGCGGGACGGTGATGTTGAAGTTGTACCGCTGCATCTTCGAGGGGTCGTGGTGCGTCTGGTGGTGACGCCGCAGCCTCGCCATCAGCGGGAGCCGGGCCACCGGGTGCTCCGGCGGCAGGTGGTGGCAGAAGTGGAGCCACTCGTAGGTGAGGTAGTAGCCCACGGCCGAGGCCGCGAAGAGCCAGCCCACGTTTGGTGAGACGAGCGCGAAGCTCAGCGCCGCCAGCGGGGTGGCGATGGCGCCCAGGAAGAAGAGCAGCAGCACGGGCGGGAAGAGGACCATCTTCACGTCGCGGGCCGACTCGTAGGCGAGCGCCTCGTGGGTGAAGAAGCGGTGGTGCTGCTCCGTGTGCCTCTGGAAGAGCAGCCTCAGTCCTCGCCGACGATGGTGCATGGGCCCCCGGTGGCCGAGGAACTCCACGACGTTCCCCAGCAGGAAGACCGCGGGCACCGTCAGCCACTCCAGGGGGCGGACGGCCTCCAGGCGGGAGAGCGAGAAGCCGATGGCCGCCAGCGAACCCACGCTGGTGAAGGCGAAGTGGGCCCGCCCCGAGTAGCGCGCTCCTACATACTTTCGCCGGTACTCCTCACGGAAGGTGGCGACCCGCTCGGGAATGGTGTGTGTGGCCATGGCTCCCCCCGTTCGCTTCAGTCCTGGCCCTTCTGCCGGGCCTTCGCCTTCTGCAGCTTCTGCATCCGCCCGAGGATGAGGGTGCGCTTGAGGCTGGACAGGTGGTCCACGAAGACGTGCCCGTCCAGGTGGTCGATTTCATGCTGCAGCACGTGCGCGAGCCGGCCCTCCGCCTCCATCTCGTGCCACTCGCCCGTCCGGTCCTGGTAGCGCACCTTCACCCGGTGGAAGCGCGGGCACTTCTCCCACTCGCGGGGGACGGACAGGCAGCCCTCCTCCAGCGTCACGGCCTCCTTCTTCTCCAACACCTGCGGATTGATGATTTCGAAGGACGTGCCGTCCTCGCGGCCCACCAGCGCCATGCGCAGCGGCTCGCCGACCTGGTTGGCGGCGATGCCGATGCCCTCTGCTTCCTTCATCGAATCGGCCATCTCCTCCAGCAGCTTCTGGAGCGGGGGGCCGAAGTCCGTCACGGGCTTCGTGGGCGAGGTGAGTACCTTATGGGGCCAGATGACGATGTCGCGAGCCATGGGGGCGAATCTGCCATGCACTCCGGGCCTTCGCCGCGCCATTCCGCACGCCAACGGTCCAGCGGCGTACACCCCACCCATGCCACCAGAGGGCCGGGCCCGAGGGACTGCCCCCGGGCACCGGACCACCCCACCCCGCCGTCGCCTCCCCGGAAGGCTAGCGGGCCTCGGGCAGCAGCACGCACGCGAAGGGCGAGAAGGGCAGCGAGGCCCGGCGGTATCGCACCGAGTTGCCGGACTCCGCCCCCTCCAGCCACACCACATGCGACTGCGTCCCGCACCTCGAGGAGGCGATGGACGCCTCTCCCGAATCCCCCGCCGTCCGGCTCAGGTTCTCCGCCGCCCCGAGCGCCAGCCCGAAGCCCGACGTGGCCCGCGTGTGGACGTCCCGCTCGCCCCCATAGCCCTCCGTCCACACCAGCCGTACGCCCACGCTCGCCGGCACCAGCCGTGCGTCCCGCGAGTCCGCGGGCGTGCCACTCACGCTCACCGGCGCGGCGAAGGTGGCGCCTCCGTCCACGCTCAGCGAGAGGTAGATGTCGGACTCGTAGCGGTCCAGCGTCTGCCCCGTCCAGGACACGAACACCCGCGAGTCCCGCACCACCAGCCTCGGGTCGAAGGCACTGTCCAACCCCTGGCTCACCTTCACCTCCGCCCCGAAGGTGGCCCCGGCGTCCGGGCTCCGGCGCAGCCACACCTGGCAGCGGAAGGTGCACTCGCTCCACACGACATAGAGGCTGTTGCCCAGCACCGCGAGCTGCTGCTGGTGCGAGTTCTCCTCCGTGTCGGTGAGCCGGAGGGTGGGCCCGAAGGTGATTCCGCCGTCCGTGCTGCGACGGAAGAAGAGGTCCGAGCCGTCGTTGCTGCCACCGTCGTCCCACAGCACGTAGACGTGCTCGCCGCGCGCGGCCAGCTCGACGCCGCCGTAGGTTCGGCCCTCGTTCACGTCCTCGATGTCCGCGAAGACGCGCCCCGCCACCGGGCTGCGCACGAAGTAGATGTCTCCCACCTCGTCCTCCAGCGAGCGGAACCACGCCAGGTGGACGTTGTCGCCGCCGCCCGCGGCCAGGCGCAGGCCGCCCTCGGGGTAGCTCGTCAGCTCCAGCACGGGCCCGAAGGTGGCGCCGCGATTCTCACTCGAGCGGAAGCGCAGCCCGCCCTCCACCCACGTCAGGTAGACGCGGGTTCCCTGCGCGAGCACCCGCACCCCGTGCGCTTCCTCCTCGGGAGTGATGCCTTCCTCACTGAGGTTTCGCACCGGGCCGAAGGTGGCGCCGCCGTCCGTGCTGCGCCGGTAGTACACGTCCCCGCTCCCGGTCGCCGCGTCCACCCAGACCACGTGCACGTCACTGCCCAGCGCGGACACCTGTGGCTCCTGGTAGCCCGCCGCCGTCGTCGTCAGGCTGCGCACGGGCGAGAAGACCTGCGCCCCCGCGATTCCGGGCAGCGCCGCCACCCCCGCCACCGCCGCGGCCAGCAGCACACCCGCTACCGTTCCGCCGCGAATCGGACTCCCCATGCTCCACACCTCCCGGCGCCGCGCCATGCGGCGCTGTGTCGGGTGAGGTATGGACGTGCCAGGTCCCTGACAGCGTTCCCGGAGGCAACGGCCCGCCCCGCAGGTGAACGCCCGACAGTTGGCGCACGCACACTGACAGGTCTGCTACACCTGCCTCATGCATCCGCACTCCCAGCTCATCACCGACTTCTACTCCGCGTTCCAGCGGCGCGACGGCGACGCCATGGCCGCCTGCTACCACCCCGACGCCGAGTTCTCCGACGAGGTCTTCGTCGGCCTGCGCCACGCCGGAGTCACCTCCATGTGGCGCATGCTCTGCGAGCGCGGCAAGGACCTGCAGCTCACCTTCCGCGACGTCCAGGCCGATGACCGCACCGGCCGCGCCCACTGGGACGCGCACTACACCTTCGGCGCCACCGGCCGGAAGGTCATCAACCGCATCGACGCGGAGTTCGAGTTCCGCGACGGAAAGATTCTCCGCCACCGCGACCGCTTCGACTTCTACGCGTGGTCCCGCCAGGCCATCGGCCCCATGGGCCTGCTGCTCGGGTGGACCCCGCTGCTGAAGAACAAGGTCCGCTCCCAGGCTCGGGGAACGCTGGACAAGTACATGAAGGAGCACGGCGTCCAGGGGCCGTGAGGCCCGGGTACGCCCGCGTTCCCGTCAAGCGAGCCGTGGCGCATCGCCTCCCGCGCTCGCGGGCCGCATTCCTGGAGCAGCGGCTCGCGACATCCGGGCAGGCAGCGGTGCCCTGTCCGGAGGCACCCAGCCCGCGCGCGCATCCAGTGAGTCCAGCGTCTCCTTGCGGTAGTACCGCTCCAGGAGCCGCGAGTCGCACAGCTCCGGCCTCGCCTCCAGGAAGGCGTCGAACGAGGTGGCGCCTGGAGCCGCGTCGAGCCCCACCTGCACCAGCTCCGCCCAGGCCCGGGTGAGCGTCTCGTGGTACTTCCCCGTCGCGCCGAGCGCCGCCGCGTAGCGCTGGATGAGGCCGCGCACCCGCTCCAGCCCGGACTCGAAGCCGTGCTCTCGCAGGCACAGCCACGCCAGCCGCACATGCGCGCGGTGCCGGAAGTCCTCGCCCGGGTACGTGGCCGCCTCCACCGCCGCGAGGAAGTCCGTGTCCGACAGCTCGACCGGGGCCTTCGCCTTCGGCCCTTCCTGGGACTGCTGTGTCGCCGGTGTGCTCATCATCCACCTCCCTTGGCGCGGGGTTTTCGTTTCGGTGGCGCCGCCTCCCCCGCTTCGGCGAGCGCCGTGAGCCCCTTCTTGAGTGCTTCCACGTCCCTCGCGCTCAGCCCTTCCAGTGCCGCCGCTTCCAGGGCCTCCAGGCGCCGGTGCACGCGGGTCGCCAGCGTCCGGCCCGCCGCCGTCAGCGACACCTGGAACGAGCGCCGGTCCTCCGGCCGCAGCTCCCTGCGCACCAGCCGCTTCGCCTCCAGCCGGTCCACGTAGCTGGTGAGCGTGGAGCGCTTGTGGGCGAAGGCTGCGTGCAGCACCCCCAGCGAGGTGTCCCCCACCTCCAGCAGGTAGGCCAGCAGGTGGGCCTCGCCCTGGGACACGTCCAGCGCGGGCTCGGCGGCGTCCAGGAACAGGCCGATGCGGTGCGTGGCGCGGTGGACGTCCAGGACGAGGCGGAGCGGCTTCATGCTCCCCGCATAACACATGTTCCGATTTCGGAAGTTCCGAATTCGGAACAACTGCCCTGGAGGGCCGGGGTGCCGTGCCCGACAGGCCTGGATGCTCTATCCTCCGGGGACATGACGCAGAGCCCCGAGAACGAGAAGGTGGACCCCCTGTACCTCTGGCTCCTGGAGGTCGCCATGGAGCTGCCCACGCCCCTGCACATGCTCGCGGAGCCGAATCCCCACGTCGCGCTCAACATGCAGGATGACCCTCGCTTCTCTCGCGAGGAGCTGTGCGAGCGGCTGTCCGAGCTCGCCGAGCGCGGCCTCATCCGCATCCATGAGCTTCCCGATGGCTTCGAGGAGCTGTTCTCCCCGGAGGAGATTTCCCGCGCCATCGACGCGCGCCGGCCCCGCTCGTACTTCGGCTATGAGCTCACCCCCGAGGGCGGCGCCCTCTGGGAACGCCACGCCCGCCCCGACTGGAGCCGCTACGTGAATGCCGGAGAGGAGCCGGGGCCCGCCGGGACTCCGGACGCGTGGGTCATCGAGGCCGCGAGCCTCGAAGCCGCCGAGGAGGAGTTCCGCTTCCATGAGGCGCTCGGGGACGAGAACCAGCCCGTGCCCGAGTCGAAGCGCGGCGAGGAGCTGGCGCCCTGGCAAATCACCTACTGGAAGACGCTGCCTCGCGGCTACCGGCTCCGGTACACCACCGTGCCCCGGCCTCGTGACACGCAGCGGATGATGTCCGTGCCGGCGCGGGCTCCCTGGTACACGCGCGTAGGGCTGTGACTCCGGCCGTGGCTCTGGCCGTGGCTCCAGGCGCTTCGGGCCGTGGCGTCACTCCTCGCCGGGCTCGAGCCGCTGGATGACCAGCGGACCACCGCCCTCGCGCGCCAGCCTCGCCGTGCAGCGCACGTTGCCCATCCAGTCGAGGAACTGGAGCTCCACCGCTCCGTCCTCGTGCAGCAGCAGCGAGCCGTAGCCGTTGTTGCCCAGGTCCGGGCGGACGCCCGTCCACTCGGGGAAGCGCGGCTGGGACTCCAGGAAGCGCAGCGGCGCGGGGGACGCGGCGCCCGGCTCCGCCCTCCTCACGGGCAGACCTCCGTGGCCCAGGCTCGCTCCCAGGAACGGCAGTTCCGGCCCGCGGTCGAACAGGGCGCCGTGCGGCGCGCCGCCCCAGCACCACAGGTCCACCTGGGACTGCTCCACCACCAGCGCCTTCAGGTCCTCCAGCAGCGCGGACGTCCTCGTGCCGCCGTACCGGTACGGCGCGCCGTGGCTCAACAGGATGTTCACCGCGCCCCGCTGCCGCCCCTCCGCGAGCACCGACTCCAGCCAGCCCAGCAGCGCGGAGTCCCGGTGCCGGCCCGGCTCGAAGTACGCCGTGTCCAGGCCGATGAGCTGGAAGCGCTCCGAGGCCAGGCAGAAGTAGCTGCCCTCCTGGAACTGACGCGTCCTCGCGGCGCCTCGCCGCTCGTCCAGGTAGCGGAAGTACGGGGTGCCTCCCGAGCGCATCTCCGCGTTCGCGTTCAGCGTCAGCAGCGTCGTCACCGGCAGCAGCGACTCCAGCGGCTCGGCCACGTGCGCGTCGAACTCGCCCTGGCGGCCGGCGTAGTACACGCCGCCCAGGTGCACCGCGTACTCCAGCCGCTCGCCGCGCATGAGGAGCTGCCGCGCCACGTACCGCGCCGGGTACTCGCCCGTGCCGAAGTCCGAGAACAGCGCCACCTCCACGGGCCGTCCCGCCGCGGGCTCGCGCAGGGGGTAGCGGAAGCGGCTGGGGTGGTGCGCTCCGTCGTGACGGCGGAAGGGTGCCCTCGGCACCGTGGCTCCGCGCAGCCAGGCCTTCCCCGTGAAGAGCAGCCAGCCTCGCAGGTCGGCGACAGGCTCGAACTTCGTCCGCGTCGGGTCGATGGGGATTTCGCCCGTCATCAACGGGAAGCGGAAGTCCGGGGGCAGCAGGACGGACGCCTTCGCCTGGAAGGGCGGGTTGCGCAGCGCGTGGAGGGCCTCCTCGGGCGCGCGCAGGGCCTGCTCCACCTCCTGCAACACCCTCACGAAGTCGAGCTCCGAGACGGGCGCGTCCAGACTCTCACGGGCCTGGCTCAGGACCTCCTCGGGCTCGTTCTGGAAGCGCGCTCGGAGCGCTTCCAGCTCCTCCGGGCCGAGCGGAGGCAGCTCGTGCGCCTCGGCGTCCGCCACGTCCCGGGCCGTGCCCTCCAGTCCCGGCGCGGGCGCCGCCTGCGCGTCCCTGCGCCCGAGACGTGAGGCCGTGGGCGCCCGGTAGCCGAGCGCCGCGTAGAGCTCCATCCGCTTGCGGTCCATGGACGCATCTTCGCCCGCTCCGCCGACACGGGGAAATGGTGTGCCAGGGCCGGGCCCTCTTCGGCGCCGGTGGCCTTCGGCTGCCTACCCGCAACACGTTGGCGTCGGGTGCTGGTCTCAACGCCGCCTTGGGGTCCTGAGTGGCCCGGCGCCCCGAGGCCGCACCTCGGAGCAGGCCGCCCTCGTGCTCCCGGGCTACTCCGCCTCCGCCCTCGCGGCGACCTGGGCGGCCTCCCACTCCTCCCACTCCTCGCGCGCGTCGCGGCGGTGGCGGCTGTCGCGGTAGACGTAGAGCGTGTAGTGCGAGCCCGTCGAGTACCCCGGCAGCCGACGCGGGTTGAACACGCTGGTGCTGGACACCGTGCCGCCCACGAAGCCCCGCGGCACCTGCACCAGGCTCAGCGCGCACCCGGCCAGCACCAGCCCCGCCTCCGGCACGTCGTTGCTCACCAGCGTGCACGTCCCCGACGCCGTGAAGCTCCCATCCGGCAGGTTGAAGCGCGCGTAGAAGGGCACCTGCTGCCCCGGCGGGAAGCTGGGGTCCGTAATCCGCACGCAGGCCGTCGCCGTCCCCGCGCGCTTGCGGCCGTCGTAAATCACCTTGCCGTCCCAGGGCCGGTGAATGGGCACGTACACGCTCGCGCCCAGGAACACGTTCGCCGCGAAGGGCGCCCCCGCGCACACCGCCATGTCCGGCGGCGTCGACGGGTCCTCCTCCGTGCGGAACTGGTACACCGCCTCGTCCGCACGCGCCTCGGACGCCACCGACATCACCGCCAGCACTGCCAGCACCGCCACTGCACCAGCCTGCATACGCGCCATGGAGAACCTCCATCAGGACCGCGGGGCTGCTTCTCGTGACTGCTGCTGCTGCGAGACAAGACCGCCGACGCACGGGCACACGTCTCCCGTACGCCTTCCCTTCCCTGCTCGGGACGGGAAACGTGAAGCCCTCGAGCGCCTCACCGCACCGCGCTTGCGCGCGGCCGGGAGCGCCGGGCACCTACTGCCAGGACAGCGTGTACTCGGTGTCGAGCGGCCCCGTCTGACGGCCGTGCACCTGCACCTGCTTGCCGCTCACCGCCTCGATGGCGGCCTGCAGCGTGCCTTCGTGGTACGGCGGCGGCATGAAGTCGCGCTTCATGAAGAAGACGCCCGTCTTGTCGCCCGTCCACGTCACGCCGCGCTCGCCGTAGCTCACCGCCGCCCGGTAGCCGGCGTGCAGGTTGCCCACCAGCCGCTTCGGGCTCTCCGACGCCAGCAGCAGCAGCGTCTTGCCCGCCGCCGACGACAGGAAGTCCTGCGTCGCCACCACGCCCATGCGCCGCAGCGCTCCGTCGAAGCCGCCGAACTTCGGCCCCATCACCTGCGCCGCGGTGAAGGACATCCGCAGGAACGCGGACACCGGGTAGTTGAAGAAGTCGATGAACTTCTTCTCTCCGCTGGCCGCGAGGCAGCGCTCCACCGCCGCGTCGCCGCCCATCACCCGCACCGCGGCCACCACGCCGTTGAAGAACAGCCCGCGCGCCGTGTCGTCCTTCGTGGCCAGCGCCAGCCGCGCTTCCAGGTCCTTGGAGACGCTCGCGTCGAGCCCTTCGACTGCCCTGCCCTTGTCGGTCATAGCCTCACCAACTGCGCGCCGTAATGGATGTTCGCTCCGACCGCCGCCACCACCACCAGGTCTCCGCCGCCCAGCCGCACCCGCCCCGCTTCCAGGTCCTCCGCCAGGAGGATGAGCATCCCCGCCGCCGACGTGTTGCCGTAGCGGTCCACGTTGCATGCTACCGCCTCGGCCGGCAGGCCGGCGCGCGCGACGAAGGCGTCCATCACCCGCTTGTTCGGCTGGTGGAAGTAGTACCGGCGGACCTCGGACTTCAGCTCCGGACGCGGCCCGAGCACCGTGTCCAGGCACTTCTGCATGTACTCCGGGTAGCTGCGCGCCACCTTGAAGCCGTCCACCACGAAGGCCATGTCCGCCGGGCGCATCCGCCCCGGCTGGTACGGCAGCTTCAGCAGGCCGCCACCCTTGCGGATGACCAGGTCCCCGTGTGCATTGCCCGAGAAGGAAGCGAGGATGCCCGCGCCCCCTTCCTCGGCAGGCTTCGCGCGGAGGACCACCGCGCCCGCCCCGTCGCCGAACACGTACATGGACAGGTAGCCCTGCAGCGTCTTCGGGCGCCCCGGGCCGGGCGGCAGCTCGTCCGTATAGACTTCACGGTTCACCAGCGGCGACGTGAAGGCCGAGGCCACCACCGCCACCGTGCGGAAGCGGCCTCCCTCCATCATCTTCTTCACCAGGTCCAGCACGTACGGCGTGCCGCCACAGCCGTCGTCAATCAGCAGCGCGAAGGCGTCCTCGCGCAGCTCCAGCCGCCGGTGCAGCTCCATGGCGTCGTGGTTGAAGTGCGGCGCGTCCGGCGTGCAGGTGACGACGAAGAGCGCGTCCAGCTCCCCCGCCTCCACTCCCGACTGCGCCAGCGCCTTGCGCAGCGCCACCTCGCACATGTCCGTGTTGTTGGCCGGGTAGACGTGCCCGTCGTTCTCCGGCGGCGGCACCGCGCGGCCCGACACCTCGTCGATGTCCCAGAGGAAGCGCCGCTCGCGGACGCCAATCTTTTCCTCGATGCGCTCCGCCGGCCAGCCGGGGATGGCTCGCGCGATACGCGCATTGCTCACGACCCGCGAAGGAACGAAGGCACCTGCTCCGACGACACAGACATTGGGTGTCATTTCACGGCCCCGTCATTCCACAGCCACGCCGAAAGGGAGGAATTCCCCGGCAGGTCGGGTTGAGCAGGATCCAGGCCACAATCGAAGTCATTGAAATGACAGTCCAACGGCACCTGAGGGCAATTCAATCGTGAAGCATGTTGTGCCTGCACCTCACTCCAAGCCACTGAAGTTGCTGGAGAACACTCCCAGCGTCAATAATGAAGTATCGGTAGTTGAGAATGAAGCAGGCCACGAGGGATTTTCCCCTCACAGTGGGCCTTTCATTTCACCATGGGTGTCTGTCTTTACTCGCGAGGCCGCGATGCACCGGGGCAATCGCGACGCCGCAGCCAGTCCTACCCATGTCGCCGCCGTGGCGGCTCCTACCGGGAGTGATTGTCTCGAGCCCCCTCCGGTGGATCTCTCCTGGTGACAATGACGGAGCGCCGCCGGTTTTCTTGGCGGGCCGGAGCTTCTCCGCCCCGGTGGGACATGCCCTCCAGGTCACTTCCTGGCGAGGGAGCCCCGTGCAAGGCTCGGCGCCACCGCAGTGGCTTCGGGGAACGGGCCCCGCAGCGGGGGACAGGCGACAGCTCGCGCGTGCTTACATCCGGGTCCTTCCAGCGCAGGTGGCCGCCGCTCGCGCGGCTGGTGCTCATGGCCTCCGCGTACGCGCTGTCGGTGAAGCTGGGAGGACTGCTCATCTTCCCTCCGGAGAACGTGTCCGCGATGTGGCCCCCCAGCGGCGTGGCGCTCGCGGGGCTGCTGCTCACCCGGTACCGTGAGTGGCCCGGCCTGCTGCTGGCGTCCCTCCTGACTGGCGCGGTCGCCATGCACGCGCAGTGGGCGCTGTCACCCGCCGTCCTGTTCATCGCCGGAGGGAACCTGCTGGAGGCGCTGGTGGGGGCGCTCCTCCTGCGGAAGCTGGTGCGCTTCCGCCCCTCGCTGGACCGGGTGCGGGACGTGCTCGGTCTGGTGGGGCTGGCCACGATGGTCAGCACCGCCATCGGCGCCACCGTGGGCGTGGGCCTGCTCGTGGCCCGGGAGCTGCTGACGCTGGAGGGGTTCTGGCACACGTGGCGCGTGTTCTGGACGGGTGACGCCATGGGCGTCCTGGTGGTGACGCCGCTGCTGCTCACGTGGCTGAGGAGAGGGCTGGCCGGGTGGACGCTCCGGCGCTGCGGAGAGCTGGCCGCGCTGCTGCTGTGCCTGGGCGCAGTCACGCACCTGGTGTTCCACGCGCCGAGCTCCAGTGCGCCGGACACGGTGGCCCTCCACCCGATGACCTACCTGGCGTTCCCCTTCCTGCTCTGGGCGGCGCTGCGGTTCGAGGCCCGCGGCACCACGCTGGCCACCGCCGTGCTGACCACGCTGGCGCTCTGGCACACCGCCCATGGTTGCGGCCCCTTCGCCCAGGCGGCGGGGCACAACATCAGCATCGTCTTCCTCCAGTCGTTCCTCGCCGCCGCCAGCGTGTCCGGGCTGCTGCTGGCCAGCGCGCTCGGCGAGCGGCGCCGCGCCCAGGACGAGGTGAGCCACCTCAACCAGGAGCTGCGCGACTCGCTGCGGACGCTGGCGGCCACGCAGGCGGAGCTGGTGCGGCGCGAGCGCATGGCCGCGCTCGGCGAGCTGAGCGCCACCGTCGCCCACGAGGTGCGCAACCCGCTGGGCGCCATCGCCAACGCCGTCGCCGCCCTGCGACGGCTGGCACCCAAGGCCACGGTGGGCCACGCGGGCACCCTGCTGAACATCGTGGACGAGGAGGTGCAGCGGCTGGACCTCATGGTCAACGACCTGCTCGACTTCGCCCGCCCCATGGAGCCCCGGCTGCAGTCCCAGCCGCTGCCACCCGTGGTGGAGGGGGCCCTGAGCGCGTCACTGCGCGCCGGCCCCGCGCACATCACCGTGGCCCGCACCGTGGACGAGAGCCTGCCGCCCGTCGCCGTGGACCCACAGCTGCTCCACGTGGCCCTCACCAACCTCTTCACCAACGCCGTGCAGGCCATGCCGTCCGGCGGCACCCTCACCGCGAAGCTCGAGCCCGACACCCGCGCCGGCGCCCCGCATGCCCGGCTGACCATCTCCGACACCGGGCACGGCATGGCCCCCGAGGTGAGGGCCCGCATCTTCGAGCCCTTCTTCACCACGCGCGCCAGCGGCACCGGGCTGGGGCTCGCCATCGTCCGGCGCATCGTCGACAGCCACCATGGCGAGGTGTCCGTCCACAGCACCGTGGGACAGGGCACCACCTTCACCGTGTGGCTGCCGTATGCCGGGCAGCTGCCCGCGCCCGGGTGAGGGCGCGGGCTCACCTTCCGTGACTCAGAGTGGCTGCCGTATGCCGGGCAGCTGCCCGCGCCCGGGTGAGGGCGCGGGCTCTCCGTCCAGGACTCAGAACGGGATGTTGTCGTCGTCGCCCGGCGGGGGGATGTCGTCGTCGAAGCCGCCACCACCCCGGCCACCACCACCGCCGCCGCCGTAGCTGTCACCGCCTCCGCCACCGCCGCCGCCCTGCTGGCGCGCCATCTCCGCTTCGATTGCGGACAGGAGCTGGCGCTCCTTGTCGTGCCAGCGCGACTTGCTGGGGTCGTTCAGCGAGCGGCGCGCGCCGTTCGCGTAGAACTCCAGGTCGCCCATGCTCGCGCCCACGACCGGGGCGCCCTTGCTGCGGCCGTAGTTGGGGAAGACCATTCCGTCTCCGCCCCCACCACCGCCACCGCCGCTCGGCGCCGCCGCCCGGCGCGGGGCCGCGGCCGCCGCATCCGGCGCGCTGCCAATCGACATCTCTCCCAGCTTCAGCGTGAAGCCCTCGGCGTTCTTGAACGCCGTGCCCACGCGCACCTGCTCCACTCGTCCATCGGGACGCCGGACCGCCACGGTGACCGGATAGCCTTGCTCGCTCATGCGAGCCCGAATCCCATCCCAAGCCCCGCACTGTCAACGACGGCGCGCACGGTGATGTCCGGCAACAGGCCCGCCCGGCTGGAGGGGTCCTCGGCTTCACGGGCCCATCGCACGGGGCCCCCCGCCCGGCTCCCGGGCGAGGCTCCTCCGGCGAGGGCACGAACTGGATGCGACAGGTCCAGCACCATCGCCGGGACTTCAGGGAGGGCTCGGGCCCTCCACGCGTCAGAGCAGGGACAGCTGGTTCTTCTTGTTGGCCTTCTTGCGAGCCTTGGGCTTGGGAGCCGAAGCCTTCGAGGCCTTCCGGGCCGAGACCTTCGGGGCCTTGGCCTTCGAGGCCGTGGTCTTCCGGGCCGCAGTCTTCCGGGTCGAGGTCTTCCGGGCCGCAGTCTTCGGGGCCGCAGCCTTCGGGGCCGCAGTCTTCCGGGTCGAGGTCTTCCGGGCCGGCGCCTTCGGGGCCGGCGCCTTCGGGGCCGACGCCTTCGGCGCGGCTTCCTTCAGCGCCTTGCTCGCGGCACGCCCGCGCGGCAGCTTCACCTCACGCACGGACTGCGGCCTCGCGTCGTCCACCCAGTCCGTCGGCCGGCGGTTGGTGCGCATGAGCAGCCGCAGCTTCTGGTAGTGCGCCGAGCAGTAGCCCTTCGACCGGCTCTGGCGCGCGCAGCCGATGACGGCGCACGCCCGCGTGCCCTCTTCCACTCGCACACGCTTCGCCTCCGCTGGCGCCTGCTTCGCCGCGACACCCCGACCCGTCGTGGCCGCCTGCTTCCCACGCCGACCCGCGCCGCGCACGGCCGCGGGCTCCGGAATCACCGAGGGCGCCCTCACCCCCGCCATGGCGCCGAGCCGGTTCATCAACGGCGCCAGACGGAACGTCGTCACGCGCAACAGCTCCAGGGACTCCAGGCCATCCTCCATGCGGCTTACCGCCGACTGCAGCGGAGCCAGCTGTGCCTGAAGCTCGCGCCGGAACATCTCCCCAAGAGCATTCGCAAGGTCCATTGCTGGGAGGATACACGCCGTCTCATGTCTCGGGCATGAAATCCATTGCAGGGGTCAAGCCAACGGTTGGCCAGCGGGCGAAGCCATACATCCCCTGGGGTCAGCCGGGCTCCAGGGAGAGCGCCCTCAGCCCCGGACGCTGGGGGCCGGCGGGGACATGGGCCGGGTCTCCGTCACCGAGTCCACGGGCTGCACCGGGCGGCGCTCGGGCGGCAGGGTGGCCGCCGTCACGCCACAGGCGCGCAGCGCCATGGACAGTGCCCACACGAGCAGCAGTGTCGGAACGAACGGGTGACCCACGACCGCCTCCAGTGAAGATCCAGACCGACTCAAGGACGAACTCGACGGCTTTCCTTGGAAAACGCCATCAAGTCGCCCCCTTCATACGCACGAGGATACGGTTCCGGTCTGACGTGCCGGAGAGGACGTGGAAGGGCCCTGGCGAGAGGGCGGCAGAGCGCGGGAGCAGCCCTCGGGGGCCCGGTACCCGGGCCGGGTGGCAGGCGGCCCCCCGCGACGGCGGTGCGGATGTTAAAGGAGGCGAGCCATGACTCCGGTCCCCACCCCTGTCCGCTTCCGAGGCACCGATACCTACCTGACCAACGAGGGCCTCCAGGCCGCGGTCAACTGCGCGCTGACGCTGCAGCGACCGCTGCTCGTGAAGGGCGAGCCCGGCACCGGCAAGACGCTGCTGGCCGAGGCCATCGCCCAGGCCCTGGGCCAGCGGCTGCTCACCTGGCACGTGAAGAGCACCACCCGCGCCCAGGACGGCCTCTACGTCTACGACACCGTGCAGCGCCTGTATGACTCGCGCTTCGGCGACGGCGACGTGCGGGACATCCGCCGCTACATCCGCCAGGGCCCGCTGGGCGAGGCGTTCTCCGCCCCCGAGCGCGTGGTGCTCCTCATCGACGAGGTGGACAAGGCGGACCTCGAGTTCCCCAACGATTTGCTCCACGAGCTGGACCGGATGCGCTTCCGCGTCACCGAGACGGGGGACGAGGTGGCGGCGAAGCACCGCCCGGTGGTGGTGATTACGTCCAACAACGAGAAGGAGCTGCCGGACGCCTTCCTGCGCCGCTGCGTCTTCCACTTCATCGACTTCCCCGACGCGGAGCTCATGCGCCGCATCGTCGCCGTCCACCACCCCGGGCTGGACGCCAACCTGACCGAGCAGGCCCTGAAGGTCTTCTACGAGCTGCGCGGCTTCACCCGCCTGCGCAAGCGGCCCTCCACCAGCGAGCTCATCGACTGGATTGCCGTGCTCAAGTCCCAGGGCCTCACCGACCTGAAGCTGGATGAGAACCTGCCGTTCCTCGGCGCCCTGCTGAAGAAGGAGCAGGACCTGGTGTCCGTCGCGGAGGCCTTCGGACGCGGACGTCGGCCCCGGGCCTAGAGGGAGCGCGCCATGTTCCTGCCATTCTTCTACGAGCTGCGCCGGCGCGGGGTGAAGGTGGGCGCGCAGGAGGCGCTCGCGCTGGCGGGAGCGCTCCAGGCCGGCCTCCACGACAGCAGCCTGGACGGCTTCTACCATGTGGCGCGCGCGCTCCTGGTGCACTCGGAGACGCAGCTCGACACGTTCGACCAGGCGTTCCTCGCGCACTTCAAGGGCGTGGAGACCGCGGGCCTGGAGCTGACGCAGGAGCTGCTGTCCTGGCTGGAGGAGGCGCGCGAGCGGGCCGACTTGAGCCCCGAGGAGCTGGCGCTGCTGGAGCAGCTGGACCCGGAGGAGATCCGCCGGCTGTTCGAGGAGCGCCTGCGCGAGCAGCAGGAGCGCCACGACGGCGGCAACCGGTGGGTTGGCACGGGCGGCACGTCGCCCTTCGGCAACGGCGGCTTCGCGCGCGAGGGCATCCGCGTGGGCGGCAAGGGCGGCCGGCAGGGCGCGGCGCTGATGCAGGCGGGCGCGCGGAAGTACGCGGGCTACCGCGATGACCTGGTGCTGGACACGCGGCAGCTCGCGGTGGCGCTGCGCAAGCTGCGGGCCTTCGCTCGCGACGGCGCGCCGGACGAGCTGGACGTGGACGAGTCCATCGCCGCCACCGCGAAGAACGCGGGCGAGCTGGAGGTGGTGGTGCGCCCGCCGCGCAGGCCCAACACCCGCGTGGTGCTGGCCATGGACGTGGGCGGCTCCATGGACCCGTACGCGGCGGTGATGAGCCGGCTGTTCAGCGCGGCGAGCCAGGCGACGCACTTCAAGGAGCTGCGCACCTTCTATTTCCACAACTGCGTCTACGGGAAGCTGTACGCCACGCCGCAGCTCACGGGCGGCATGACGGTGCCGGAGCTGCTCGCGCAGGTGGGACGGCACCACAAGCTGGTCATCGTGGGCGACGCCTCCATGGCCCCGTACGAGCTGTCCATCCGCACCGACGCGGACGGGCACTACAAGGCGGACGGGCTGGAAGGGCTGACGTGGCTGATGCAGCTCTCGCAGCACTTCGAGCGCAACGTGTGGCTCAACCCCGAGCCCATGGGCACGTGGCGCTCGGGCACGATTTCGGTGGTTGCGCGCGTGTTCCCCATGTTCCCCCTCACCGTGGAGGGACTGGGCGAGGCCGTGACACACCTGACGCGCGGGCGCACCGTGAAGGGTGTGGCGGCGCGGCGGTAGGGCACCGGCAGGACGCATTCCCTGCCCCCCGGGGCCATGAATTCCCCTTGCCCCGTGGACTGCCGGACGGCCGGGTGGGCGGGCTCGCGTTTCGTGCGGCGCTCCGGCGGCAGTTACGGCATGGTGCGCCGCGAGCGGGAACGCGAGGACACCCATGACGACCGACAAGCAGGACGTGCTGGCCATCAACACCATCCGCACCCTGGCCATGGATGCGGTGCAGCAGGCCCACTCGGGCCACCCGGGGGCGCCGATGTCCCTGGCCCCCGTGGCCTATCAGGTCTGGCAGCAGGAGCTGCGCTATGACCCGTCCCACCCCATCTGGCCGGACCGCGACAGGTTCATCCTCTCCAACGGCCACGCCTCCATGCTGCTGTACGCGCTGCTCCACCTGGCCGGGGTGAAGCGCGTCACCCGGGAGTACACCGTCGAGGACGCGCCCACCGTCTCCCTGGACGACATCAAGAAGTTCCGCCAGCTCGACTCCGCCACCCCCGGCCACCCGGAGTACCGGTGGACCAGCGGCGTGGAGACCACCACCGGCCCCCTGGGCCAGGGCGTCGCCAACAGCGTGGGCATGGCCATCGCCAGCCGCTGGCTCGCCGGGCACTTCAACCGCCCCGGCTTCGAGATGTTCAGCTACGACGTCTATGCCATCTGCGGTGACGGCGACCTGATGGAGGGCGTCGCCTCCGAGGCCGCCTCCATCGCCGGCCACCTCCAGCTGCCCAACCTCTGCTGGATCTACGACAGCAACCACATCTCCATCGACGGCAGCACCGACCTGGCCTTCACCGAGGACGTGGGCCGCCGCTTCGAGGGCTACGGGTGGCGCGTCATCCACGTCGCCGACGCCAATGACCTCAACGTCATGGGCGAGGCGCTGCGCACCTTCAAGACGCTGCGCGGCAAGCCCACGCTCATCGTCGTCACCACGCAGATTGCCTTCGGCGCGCCCAAGCTCCAGGGCTCGGCGAAGGCCCACGGCGAGCCGCTGGGCGACGAGGAAATCAAGGGCGCCAAGCGCAACTACGGCTGGCCCGAGGACGCGAAGTTCCTCGTCCCCGACGGCGTGCGCGAGCGCTTCCAGGAGCGCATGGGCAACCGCGGCAAGCAGCTGCGCTCCGAGTGGATGCAGCGCTTCGACGAGTACCGCAAGCAGTTCCCCGAGCTGGCCGACCAGCTGGAGCGCATGCAGCGCCGCGACACGCCCAAGGGCTGGGACGCGGAGCTGCCGACGTTCCCCGCCGACGCCAAGGGCATGGCCACCCGCGAGTCCAGCGGCAAGGTGCTCAACGCCGTGGCGAAGCACTACCCGTGGCTGGTGGGCGGCTCGGCGGACCTCAACCCGTCCACGAAGACGTACATCACCGGCTCGGAGTCGATGAAGCCCGGGGAGCACTCCGGCCGCAACATCCACTTCGGCGTGCGCGAGCATGCGATGGGCTCCATCGTCAACGGCCTGTGCCTGAGCAAGCTGCGCGGCTACGGCGCCACGTTCCTCATCTTCAGTGACTACCAGCGCCCCGCCATCCGACTGTCCGCGCTGATGGAGCTGCCGGCGCTGCACATCTTCACGCACGACTCCATCGGCCTGGGCGAGGACGGCCCCACGCACCAGCCGGTGGAGCAGCTCGCCAGCCTGCGCGCGATTCCGGGCATCATCGTGATGCGGCCCGGAGACGCGAACGAGGTGGTGGAGGCGTGGCGGGTGATTGGCGAGCAGCGCAAGCACCCGGTGGTGCTCGTGCTCACCCGGCAGCCGGTGCCCACGTTCGACCGCACGAAGTTCGGCGCGGCGTCGGGCGTGAGGCGCGGCGGCTACGTGCTGGCGGACGCGGAGGGCGGCAAGCCGGAGGTCATCCTCATCGGCACCGGCAGCGAGGTGTCGCTGTGCGTGGACGCGTACGAGAAGCTCAAGGCCGAGGGCATCAAGGCCCGCGTGGTGAGCCTGCCCTCGTGGGAGCTGTTCGAGCAGCAGCCGCAGGAGTACCAGGACAGCGTGCTGCCTCCGGACGTGAAGGCCCGCGTCGCGGTGGAGAAGGCCGCTGCCTTCGGCTGGGAGCGCTGGGTGGGGCACACCGGCAACGTCATCGCCATGCGCAGCTTCGGCGCGTCCGCCCCCATCAAGGCCCTGCAGCAGAAGTTCGGCTTCACGCTCGACAACGTGGTGCAGGTGGCCAAGGACACCCTCGCCAAGGCGAAGAAGTAGGCGCGGGCCTGCCGCGGGACCTCTGAGCGCTGAAAAAGAAGAGGCCCCGGACCGTCCCCCAACGGTCCGAGGCCCTCAAAGTCGTCCTGCTGAAGCAGTGAGGTGCCGGTTCATCCCCCGATGGCCCGGCACCTCGAAGCCCTGCTGCGGAAACCCAAGGTTCCCGCGTCATCCCCCCGGACAACGCGGGCACCTCGAATCTTCCTGCGGAAACCCAAGGTCCCCGCGTCATCCCCCCGGACAACGCGGACATCTCGAGTCCCCCTGCGGAAACCCGCGGCTCCCACGTCGTCCCCCCGGACGACACGGGCACCTCGCGTCCCCTCAATCACAACACCTGGCGCGCTCGCGTCGCGGGACTTGCGGCCCCCCGCATCCCGGCCCCCGCCGGGTTCCCGCACCGTGAGTCCGCCAGGAAATCCGTTCACCCCGCGAGGTACGTGGGACGCACCACCGGCTCGCCCACCCGGCTCATCTCGCGCAGCATCTTCTGGAAGTCCGAGTTCGCGATGCCCGTCTCGCCCTTCGACATCGCCTGGGTGGCGTACTTCTCGTAGATGTCGAGCACCTTGCGCGCATCCGGGCCCAGCCGGCCGTAGTTCTCGCGCGCCCACTTCTGCAGGTCCGCGAACTCCACGCCCGCTGCCTGGCCGTCATGGTCACCCGCGCCGACCTTGATGGCCTCGGCCAGGTCCTTCCCGGAGATGCGGCCGCTCTTCACGTCCAGCTTCTCCAGCGAGGTGCGCATGGAGTCGTCGCGGAACGTCTTGAACTGGCCCGCGTCCTTCAGCATCTTGTCGAACTCGGCCTGCGACAGGCCGTCCTTGCCCGCGCCCTTCGCGGCCTTCTCGTAGGTGGCCAGCACCTGCTTCGCCTCGGGCGTCAGGCGCTCCTTGTTCTCGCGCGCCCAATTCTGGAACTCGCGCAGCTCGGACGTGACGGCGTGGCCGTCGTTGTCGGACACACCCTCGCGGATGGCCTCCAGCATGTCCTCGCCGGAGACGGGGCCCTTCTCCTTGTCCAGCTTCTCGAGCGCGGTGCGCGCGCTCACGTCACCCACGCCCTTGAACTCCTTGAGCATGTTCTTCCACTCGGTGCGGGACAGGTCCTGGTCGCCGGTCGCCGTGGCCTTGTTCGCGTGCTTCTCGAAGATGCCGAGCACTTCCTTGGCCTCGGGCGACAGCTTCGCGCCGTTCTTCTGCGCCCAGTCCTTGAAGGCGCCGAGCTCGGCCTTCGTCTGGCCGTCCGCGTCCTTCGCGCCACGCTCGATGGCCTTCGCCATGTCGCGACCGGAGATGGGCGAGGGCAGCTTGTCCAGCCCGGCCAGGGCGCGCTTCGCACCCTGGTCGCCGACCTTGCTCATCTCCGCCAGCATCTTGTCGTGCTCGGCCTGGGGGATGCCCGTCTGGCCCGCGGCCTGCGACTTCGCGGCGTACTTCGCGTAGATGTCCATCACCTGCTTCGCCTCGGGCGACAGCCGGTCGGCGTTCTTCTGCGCCCACTCGGAGAAGGCGCGGAACTCACCGGAGGCCGCCTGGCCGTCCAGGTCCGCCGTGCCCGTCTTGATGGCGTCCGCGAGCTGCTCGCCGCTGACGGGGCCCTTCGTCTTGTCCAGCTTGCCCAGCTCCACCAGCGCGCCCACGTCCAGCGGCGACCAGCAGTCGGTCGGCTTCGTCGGCACCGGCGTGCCACAGCGGTCGCCCGGGAACGGGAACGGGAGCGGCTTCGGCAGGGGGCGCGGGCCGCCCGGCAGCGGGAGCGGATGCGGCAGGGGCCGCGGGCCGCAGTGGTCGCCCGGGAACGGCTCCGGCTGGGGGCGCGGGCCGCCCGGCAACGGGAGCGGATGCGGCAGGGGCCGCGGGAACTGGCCGCTGTCCGTCGGGAAGCAGCCACCGGCGACGATGCCGGGGCGCGGCTCCTGCACCGCCGGCCGCACCAGCTCCTGGGTGGCGACCTGCGCGGGCTTCGTGAGCGTCTGGGTGGCGGGGCCGCGGACGGCCGGGGTGACGAGGTTCGTAGGGATTCGGGTGGTCATTTGGATCTCCGTGCTGTTGGAGCGTGTGACCAGGCCTATTGCGCGCAGCGTGCCACACACCTACCCCGGTGTCCGCACGTCCACTCCTTCGTGATTTCAACGGGTTGGGCGTGAAGGGGGTGTGTCCCAAGGGCCGCAGGGGGTGGTGACAACAGTCACCACCGGTGACAGCTGTCATCACCCGAGGCTCGGGGGGTGGTGACGGGAGTCACCGGATCCACACCCGTCACAGCCCTCCGCGCAGCTCCGTCTCGCTCCACAGCGCGCCCTCGCGCTCGCGCAGCAGGAAGGTGAGCCTTCCTTGATGGAAGCCGCGCACCGGAGCGTCCGGGTCGGGGAAGCCAGGGGGGAGCCTCCAGTCGGGGGGCTGCACCGCTCCGAGCGGGAGGCCTCGCTCCCGTCGCAGCTCGCCCACTTCCTGATCCGTCAGCAGTCTCGCGCGGCTCCAGGGGAGCAGTTCGCGCCCGTGCAGTCCGACTCGCTGCCCCGGAGGCGGGTCCTCCCAGGGGCCTATCGCCGTGCGCCGCAGCGCCGAGAGGTGTGCGCCACAGCCCAGCACCCGGCCCACGTCCCTCGCCAGCGAGCGCACGTAGTAGCCGCCACGGCACGTCAGCAGCAGCCGGCTGGAGCGCGGCAGCGCATGTGACAGCCACCGCGCTGAGTGCAGGTACACGCGCGACGGTGGCAGCTCCACCACCTCGCCCCGGTGCGCCTTGCGGTATGCCGGCTCCCCTCCCACCTTCTTCGCGCTCGTCGCGGGCGGCACCTGCTCCTGCCAGCCGATGAAGCGCGCGAGCGCCGCGTCCAGCGCCTCGGGGGTCAGCGCCGCTGTGTCTCCCTGGAGCACCGGCTTGCCGTGCAGGTCGCCAGTGTCCATCTCCGTGCCCCACACCACCTCCGCCTCGTACGTCTTGGGCACAGAGTGGAGCAGCTCGAACAGCCGCGTGGCTCCGCCCACCAGCACGAGCAGCAGCCCTTCCGCGAACGGGTCCAACGTTCCGCCGTGGCACACCGGCACACGCTTGCCTGGATGGGCCCGCACCTCTTCCAGGAAGGACTGCACCACCGAGAAGCTCGTGGGGCCCACCGGCTTGTGGACCCGATAGATGCCGGGAGTCATGTGC
The DNA here is from genome assembly GCF_010894435.1 of Pyxidicoccus trucidator. Lineage (NCBI taxonomy): Bacteria > Pseudomonadati > Myxococcota > Myxococcia > Myxococcales > Myxococcaceae > Pyxidicoccus > Pyxidicoccus trucidator. The sequence goes on from NZ_JAAIXZ010000019.1 coordinate 22,475, forward strand.
CGCCCACCTCGCCGGGCCGCACCACCGCGAGGCTCGCGGGCCCCACCCACGGGTTGACCCGATAGACACCCGGAATCATGCTCCGCCCACCTCCGTGGAGCCTCCGGGCTTCACCAGGTGCACTGGCTGGCAGTGCGAGCGCTCCGCCACCACCTTCGCCAGCTCCTCCGCGTGCGTCGTCACCCATACCTGACTGTGCTTCGCCGCGCCGGTGATGAGCCGGCCCAACGGCTCCAGCAGGTCCGGGTGCAGGCTCGTCTCCGGCTCGTTCAGCGCCAGGAAGGGCGGAGGCCTCGGGCTCAGCAGCGCCGCCAGCAGGCACAGGTACCGCAACGTCCCGTCCGACAGCTCCGCCGCCGTCATCGGCCGCATCAACCCCGGCATGTGCAGGTACAGGCTGAAGCGCCCCTCCGGCGAGCGCACCTCCAACCTCGAGCCCGGAAACGCATCCTCCAGCCCCTGCTCCAGCGCGCGCCGGTCCCCTATCTCGATGATGGTCATCAGCGCCGCGGCGAGGTCCCGCCCATCATGCGACAACACTGGCGTCCGCACGCCCACCTGCGGGTGCCGCATGGGCGCGTCCGGGTCGGTGCGGAACTGGTGGTAGAAGCGCCACGCGCGCAGCGTGCGCTGCACCTCCGCCAGTCGCGGGAAGCGGTGCGGCTCGGCGAGCTGGTCCATCACCGACTCCGCGCTCCAGAGCTGCGTGGGGAACGACACCCGCGTCCCCTCCGAGTCCCGCAGGAAGGCCGTGCGGTCCTTGCGCTCCATCAGCACCAGCTTTCGCCCTCCCGAGAAGACCCACAGGTGCTCCTCCTTCACCTCCGGGTCCAGGCTGAAGGCCCCCGGCTCCGTCGGGTCATACGGGACGATGCCGCAACTCAGCTCGTACGCCACGTCCCCCAGCTCCACGCCCACCGTCATCCGCACCGGCTTCTTTCCCTCGCGCGGCCCCGCCCACAGCACGCTCGGCGTGCCGCCCTCCTCCGCCAGCGTGCGCGCCAGCCGTCCCTCCGCCGCAGCCACCAGCAGGTAGAGCGCGCGGTACAGGTTCGTCTTGCCGCTGCCGTTGGGCCCGACAATCACATTCACCGGCCCCAGCTCCAGTGACAGCCTTCGCACCGAGCGGTAGCCCGCGATGTCCAATCGAGTGATGGGCATTGCTGCTCCATCGCACTTTCCGGCGGGGATGACGACCCCCAGCGTGCGGAGGGCGGTCCCGATACCCTGGCCTGCCGTCTGACGCCGCGTCCCTCACGGCGCACCTTCGTGTGGGCCGGGAGCCCGCTACACGCCGGTACGCACGCCCCGGTACGCCTGTGCAAGGTCAGGACCAATCGGCGCCGGCGGCCCTCTCGTGTCCACGCTCGCGGTGGAAGTCCGCTTCACGCCGCAACCATTCCCGTGGACGCGGCACATGCCGGACGCGTGACGACGTATCCGGACAGGCTGCCCGCGCTTCGTGCGCGGTGCCCTGCTCGCGAGGTCCATCATGACGTCGTCACCGCGCTCGCCCTGGGCGCTGCTGTCCGCCTCCATCCTCTCACTGCTCTTCCTCTCCGCCTGCTCCGACTCACCCGTCCCGCTGCCCTTCCCCATCATCGTCGACGCGGGGTCCGACTCCGGCGCCGACGAGGACTCGGGCACGGACGACGACTCGGGCACCGATGACGCTGGCACCGACGTGGACGCGGGCTCCGGCGACTCCGGCACTTCCGACGCCGGACCCGAGCCGTGGGATGGCGGCTACACGGTGCTGGAGGAGCGCGGGAACTGGATTGACCGGGGCGCCTATGCACCGTGTGCCTTCGACTCGACGGGAGACCCGGCCACCGTCTCCTGCGCGGACCTGTCCCGCTACGACTTGTCGCAGTGCTCCCCGGAGGCGCTCGCCCAGGTGGAGCCGCATGGCATCTACCTCACCGACCTCCGCATGGAGCGGCGCCTCGCCGACGGTGGCACTCGCATCACTCCCTCCTTCACCAGCTTCCAGCTCCGCTCCGACGGCGCCACCGACACACTCGCCGGCGCGCCCCTCCTCCAGCGCCAGACGGACGGTGGGACGTTCTTCATCGTCGGCGGCGCGCCCATCACCAGCACCGAGACGGCGCTCGCGGGCTGCCAGGTGCCCTCACCGGGAGTCATCACCGGCTGCTTCACCCGCTGCTCCGGCGGACGCTTCGGCGGAAGCGGCACCTTCGAGGCCCACCGCGTCGCGGTGCGGGCGGGCGAGGCGGAGTCCTCCGGAGGCCTCCAGCTCTTCTCCGAGTCCCCCGTGGCGCTCGGTGAGCCCGCGGACGTCTACGTCGCGAAGGAGCATGCCTACGTCGTCTCCTTCGCCCGGTTCGGACTCGACGGCGGGCTCACCGTCTTCGACGTGAGCGACCGCCAGCACCCCATCTTCAAGGCCTCCATCAGCCTGCCGGGCGACAACTACTGGAACGGTGTCTGGGCCAGGGGCAATGCCCTCTACATCGCGAGCCTGAGCTCGGGCCTCCTCGTCTACGACATCACCCAACCCGGAGCGCCGGAGTTCGTGCGCTCGTTCGCCGCGGGCCCCGAGGGCGTGCACACCGTGCTCGTGGACGGGAACCGGCTCTATGCCATGTCGCTGAACAGCTCGACGCTCGTCTTCGACGTGTCAGAGCCGCTGAGCCCCGTGCTGCTCCAGAGCATCGCCCTGCCGGAGACGCTGTCCTCGGGAGGCCCGCATGACGTCCTCCCGTACGAGGGCCGCCTCTACGTCAGCAACGGCTTTGGCGGCCTCTCCATCCTGGATGCCACCGACCTGGAGGACGTGCGGCACCAGGGCCAGTTCGTCCACGGCAACCGCGCCTACGCGCACCACAGCGCGGTGGGCACCTTCGCCGGCCGCACCATCGCCTTCGAGGGAGGAGAGACGAATGGCGCCCACCTGCGCGTGCTCGACGTCACCGACCCCGCGCACATCCTGAAGATTGGCGAGTTCCGTCTGCGGCCCGTCACGTCCATCCACAACTTCATCCTCCAGGGCACGCGGCTGTACGTCGCGTGGTACCAGGAGGGACTGCGCGTGCTGGACGTGTCCAACCCGACGCAGCCCCGGCAGGTGGCGCACTACAACACCTTCCGCGAGAGCGACCCCGACCGGACGGACAACCTCTACGAGGGAGCCTTCGGCGTCCGCGTGCCCGGCGACGGCTACGTGTACGTCGTCGACTCCGCGCGCGGCCTGCTCATCCTCAACGAGTTGTAGGCTCACACCCGCTCGGGACCGGAGCCGCTCCGGCCCGCCTCTTGGTCCGGACGCGCTGCAATGCCGGGACCAAACGGGACGAAAGCGCCGGATTTCCACGCTCGCGGCGTGACTCTGTCGCCACGCCGCAACCATCTCCCCTCTCAATGAGGAACTCAGGGCTCCAGGACGCTTGGATGGTGCCCCCACTGTCGTGGGTGGCCTCTGCTCGCGAGGTCCACGATGAAGTCCCCCCTGCGCCACTCCCTGGTGCTGCTCTCCGCCTGTGCCCTGTTGCTGGCCACGCTCTCCGGCTGCGACGACGACTCCGACCCCACTCCTGACGCAGGCGCCCAGCTTCCCGAGGACTCGGGGACGCCGGACTCCGGCACCACCGATGCGGGCACGGAGCCGTGGGACGGCGGCTACACCGTGCTGGAGGAGCACGGAGACTGGATTGACCGGGGCCGCTATGCGCCATGCAACTTCAACTCGCAGGGAGACCCCACCACCGTCCGGTGTGACGACCTGTCGCGCTATGACCTGTCGCAGTGTTCTCCCGAAGCGCTCGCCCAGGTGGCGCCGCACGGCATCTACCTGTCCGACCTTCGCGGCGAGGTGGCGTTACCCGACGGCGGCACGCGCAGCGCCCCCGGATTGGCCACCTTCAAGCTCCACTCCGACGGCGGGACGGACACGATGAACTCGACGCCGCTCGTCGCGCGCAACACGGACGGAGGAACCTTCTTCGTCGTCGGCAGCAACACGAACCGCTTCAATGGTGCCATCACCATCACCTCGCTCGCCGGCTGCCAGGTGCCCTCGCCCGGCATCGTCACCGGCTGCTACGCCCGCTGCACCAACGGGCGGTTCAACCGGGCCGGCACCTTCGAGGCCCACCGCATGCCGTCCCAGCGGGGCGAGTCGGAGTCCTCCGGCGGGCTGCGCCTCATCTCCGAGTCTCCCGTCGCGCTGGCCGATGCCGTGGATGTCTACGTCACGAAGAACCACGCCTACGTCGTCTCCATCAACAACTTCAGCGGTACCCGCAACGGTGGCCTCACCGTCTTCGACGTGAGCGACCGGGCGCATCCCCTCTTCAAGGCCTCCATCAGCCTGCCCGGGGACACGTCCTGGAACGGCGTGTGGGCCAAGGACGACGCGCTCTACATCGCCGGCAACAGGTCGGGCATCGTCATCTACGACATCTCCAACCCCGCTCAGCCGGAGTACGTGCGCCACCTGCCCGAGGGGACGTTTGGCGTTCACACCGTGCTCGTGGATGGCAACCGGCTCTACGGCATGTCACCCGGCGACGTGACGGTCGTGTACGACGTCTCCACGCCGCTGGCGCCCGTCCTGCTCCAGCGCATCACCGTGCCGGGAGAGCCCGTGGGCGGCGCGCATGACTCCTTCGCGTACGAAGGCCGCCTCTACATCAGCAATGCGTTCGGCGGCTACGTCGTCATGGACGTCACCGACCTCGACAACGTGCGGCACCTGGGCCAGTACGTGCACGGCTTCGATGCCTTCGCGCACCACAGCGCGGTGGGCACCTTCGCCGGTCGCACGATTGCGTTCGAGGGCACCGAGTTCAGCGGCTCCCATCTGCGCGTGCTGGACGTCACCGACCCCGCGAACATCGTGAAGATTGGCGAGTTCCGCCTCAGCCCGGTCACCTCCATCCACAACCTGCTTCTGAAGGGCAACCTGCTCTACATCGCCTGGTACCAGGAGGGCGTGCGCGTGCTGGACGTGTCCAACCCGACGAAGCCCCGGCAGGTGGCGCACTACAACACCTTCCGCGAGAGCGACCCCCACCGCACGGACAACCTCTTCGAGGGCACCTTCGGCATCCGCGTTCCGGGCGACGGGTACGTGTACGCCGCGGACTCCATCCGAGGCCTGCTCATCCTCAACGAGCTGTAGGCGCACCCACCGCCTCATGCATGAGCCGCTCCGGCCCGATTCCCGGGCCGGATGCGGTGCAAGGCCAGGACCAATCAGGGGCTGAAGCAGGCTGTTTCGACACTCGCAGCGTGGCTCTCCTTCATTTCGCAACCATCTCCGGACCGCTCTCAGCCAACACCCGGACTTCAGGTCGTATGGCAAGAGCCCCCACCCCGGGTGGCTCCTGCTCGCGAGGTCCACGATGCGGTCCCCCCTGCGCTCACGTCTGGTGCTGCTCTCCACCTGCGCCCTGCTGCTGGCCACGCTCTCCGGCTGCGACGACGACTCCGGCCCCACTCCCGATGCAGGCTCCCAGCTTCCCGAGGACTCGGGGACGCCGGACTCCGGCGCTCCGGATGCGAGCACGGACTCGGGGATTCCGGACTCCGGCGCTCCAGATGCGAGCACGGACTCGGGGACTCCGGACTCCGGCGCTCCGGACGCGAGCACGGAGGAGCCCTGGGACGGTGGCTACACCGTGCTGGAGGAGCACGGAGACTGGATTGACCGGGGCCGCTATGCGCCGTGCTCCTTCAACCGCCAGGGAGACCCCTCCACCGTCCGCTGCGACGACCTGTCACGCTATGACTTGTCGCAGTGCTCCCCGGAAGCGCTCGCGCAGTTGGACGCGTACGGCATCTACATGACCGACCTGCGCGGCGAGGTGCCGCGGTCCGATGGCGGCACCGGCCTCCTCCCCGCCTTCGCCGGCTTCATGCTCCACTCCGACGGAGGGACGGACACGATGAACACCGCGCCGCTCGACTTCCGGAACACGGACGGGGGGACCTTCTTCATCGGCAGCAGCCGCACCAACCCCATCACCGGCACCACCCTCACCGCGCTCGCGGGCTGCCAGGTGCCCTCGCCCGGCATCATCACCGGCTGCTACGCGCGCTGCATCAACGGGAGCTTCAACCGGGCCGGCACCTTCGAAGCGCACCGCATGCCGTCTCATCGGGGCGAGTCGGAGTCCTCCGGCGGACTGCGCCTCATCTCCGAGTCCCCCGTCGCGGTGGGCGAAGCCGTGGACGTCTACGTCACCAAGAACCACGCCTATGTCGTCTCCCTCGACAGGATTTCCGGCACCAGCGGCGGGCTCACCGTCTTCGACGTGAGCGACCGGGCGCATCCCCTCTTCAAGGCCTCCATCAGCCTGCCCGGAGACTCGTCGTGGAATGGCGTGTGGGCCAAGGGCGACGCGCTCTACATCGCTGGCAACGACACGGGCACCCTCATCTACGACATCTCCAATCCCGCCCAGCCGGAGTACGTGCGCCACCTGCCCGCCGGGCAGTTCGGCGTGCACACCGTGCTGGTGGATGGCAACCGGCTCTACGGCATGTCGCCCGACATGGTGACGCTCGTGTACGACGTCACCAGCCCGCTGGCGCCCGTCCTGCTCCAGCGCATCACCGTGCCGGAGGAGCTCTCCTCGGGCGGCGCGCATGACGCCTTCCCGTACGAGGGCCGCCTCTATGTCAGCAATGGCTTCGGCGGTTACTCCGTCATGGACGTCACCGACCTCGACAACGTGCGGCACCTGGGCCAGTACGTGCACGGCAGCTTCGCGCACCACAGCGCGGTGGGCACCTTCGCCGGCCGCACGATTGCCTTCGAGGGCACCGAGTTCAACGGCTCCCACCTGCGGGTGCTCGACGTCACCGACCCCACGAACATCGTGAAGATTGGCGAGTTCCGCCTCAGCCCGGTCAACTCCATCCACAACCTGATTCTGAAGGGCAACCACCTCTACGCCGCCTGGTATCAGGAGGGTGTGCGCGTGCTGGACGTGTCCAATCCCACGAAGCCGCGGCAGGTGGCGCACTACACCACCTTCCGCGATGGCGACCCTGGCCGCAGGGGCATCCTCTTCGAGGGCACCTTCGGCATCCGCGTGCCCGGAGATGGGCACGTGTACGTCGCGGACTCCGTGCGCGGACTGCTCATCCTCAACGAGCTCTGAGCAGCCCCTGTCACCGCGAGTGGAGGCGGGCACCCGTCCGCCCGCTTCCACTCCAGACGCGGCCTGACTTTCCGGCACCGGGCGGGCCCCCTAAGCTGCGCGCTCCCCGTCAAAGAGGAACCGTCATGCCCTCCCATGCCGCGCGCCTGCTCCTCGCGCTCGCCTGTGCCGCGTCGCTGTCCGCCTGCTCCAAGGACGAGCCGGAACCGACGCCCAAGCCGAATCCCGACCCCGACACCGTTCCCTATGACGGCCCCTGGACGCCGCTGGCGGAGGCCGGCGACTGGACGGACTCCGGCCCCCTGGACTCCTGCGCCGTGCTGAGCACCGGCACGTGCGGCGCTCCCGCCGCCTTCGACATGACGAGCTGTGACACCGGCTCGCTCGACACGCTGGAGCGGCAGGGCGCCATCTACCGCGCGGAGGTTCGCTACGAGGTCCCCAACACCCTCGGCGGCGTGGAAATCGCCCCGGGCAGCGCGGGCATCCAGTTCGACGCCACCGGGCAGCTCCAGCGCGTCATGGGGGCTACGCAGTCCAGCTCGCTCATGGGCGCGGGGACGTTCTTCGCCTCGTCGGAGCAGCAGCGCAACACCAGCACCACGGACCGCTACACCTTCGCCGGCTGCCGGGCGACGGGGCCGCGCACGCTCACCGGCTGCATGGCGTGGTGCAGGAACGGCCAGCTCCGCTACCGCGGCACCTTCCGCGCCGAGCGCATGACGTGGCGCCCCGGCGAGTCCGAGTCCTCCGGCCTCGTGCGCGTCTCCGAGTCCCACGTGGAGCGCGGCTACCCCGTGGACGTGTACGTCACGAAGGGCCACGCCTACGTCGTCTCCATCACCAACTCCGGGAGCCCCGGGGGCCTCACCGTCTTCGATGTGAGCGACCCGCGAAACCCCATCCAACGCGCATCCTTCAGCCTTCCCAATGACTCCTACTGGAATGGCGTCTGGGCGAAGGACGACGCGCTCTACATCGCCAGCGGGAGCGCGGGGGTGCTCGTCTATGACATCTCCGACCCGGCCAACCCCACCCTGGTGCAGCGCGCCAACGTGCCGGGCATCACCGGCACGCTCAACGTGCACACCGTCTTCGTGGAGGGAAACCGGCTCTACGCGATGTCGCCCTCGGCGCGGCAGACGTTCGTCTTCGACATCTCCACGCCGCTCGCGCCCCAGCTCATCACCCGCTACGGGTACGCCGGAGCGACGACGGGCTACCCGCATGACGCCTTCGCGTACGGTGGCCGGCTCTACGTCAACCACACGGTGGACGGGTTCCTCGTCGTCGACCTGGAGGCCGCGAACCCCACGCTGCTCGGCCGGTACAACTACCCGCACTCCTACAGCCATGCGAACGCGGTGGGCACCTTCAACGGCCGCACGCTGGCCTTCGAGGGCGGAGAGACGCTCGGCGCCCACCTGCGCGTGCTGGACGTCACCAACCCCGCCGGCATCGCCAAGGTTGGCGAGTACAAGCTGCGCGGAGTCACCTCCGTCCACAACCTGGTCCTGGTGGGCACGCGCCTGTACGTGGCGCACTACCACGAGGGCGTGCGCGTCATCGACGTGGCGGACCCCGCGCAGCCCCGTGAAGTTGCTTACTTCAACACGTTCCGCGAGACAGACCCGGAGCGCACGGACGGCATGTACGAGGGCGCCATCGGCATGCGCGTGCCCGGTGACGGACACATCTACGTGGTGGATACGTCTCGCGGTCTGCTCATCCTCGACGAGCCGTAGACAGGGAGGGCTTTCCCAGAGCACGGTGACGTCCCTACACTGGGAGTGCTGGTGACCCGCTGGCCGGAGCGGGTTGCCTTCAGGATGTGCCCATGCGCCCTGTTCGCGCCGCGTTGACGGTCCTGCTCGCCTGCGCCGCGTCCGCGCTCGGATGCGACGAGTCGGAAGCCCCGCCCTGGGATGGAAGCTATGTCCCGATGGAGGAGCGCGGGGACTGGGTGGACCCCGGGCCCCTCTCCACGTGCCGCGTGCTGAGGGACGGCACCGCGCCGTGCGGCTCGCTGGACTCCTTTGATTTGTCCGGGTGCAAGGCCCGCACGCTGGAGAAGCTGGAGCGCGCGGGCGTCTTCCGGGCGGAGCTCCGTTACGAGCCGGCGGAGTCCACCGCGCAGACGTCGCCGCGGGTGGGCGGGGGCGGCTTCAAGCTGGCGGCGAATGGCTTGCCCGAGCTCGTCTTCGGGGCCCCGCGCGCGAGCGCGGTGTGGACGTCGCGGACACTCCTCATCTCCGGACGTGAAGGGGACACGCTCTACACCTTCGTGGGCTGCAACGCGGTGAACGAGCGCGTGCTCACCGGCTGCTTCTCCGTGTGCCGCAACGAGCAACTGGTGGACGCCGCCACCTTCCGCGCCGAGCGCATGTCGCGCTTCAAAGGTGAGAGCGAGGCCTGGGGCGGACTGAAGCTCCTGTCCGCGTCCCTCGTGGAGGCTGGCGCTCCGGTGGACGTCCACGTCACCGGAGGCCATGCCCATGTCATCTCGGAGAACCGGCCGGGCCGCCCCGGTGGCCTCACCGTCTTCGACGTGAGCGAGCCGCGCGCTCCGGTGGCCGTGGGGCGGCTGGGCGCTCCGGAGGGCTCGGACTGGAGGAGCGCCACCTCCGTGGAGGGCATGCTGTACGTGGTCACCGCGAACACGGGCATCGCCGTGGTGGACATCTCCGAGCCGTCGCGGCCCACCTTCGTGCGCTCCGTGCCGGGCGGGCCCGTGCAGGTGAGCGGCGCGAGCGTGGACCGGGACCGGCTCTACGTCACGGTGGAGTCCCCCGAGCCCGGCACGCTGCTGTTCGACATCTCCACGCCCGGCGAGCCCCGCCTCATGGAGAGCGTCACGCTGGGGAAGATGGCGCCGGACCGGCTCTACGCGGGCCGCAGTGCCACCACCCACGGGGGCCGCCTCTACCTCAACCACCAGCGGGATGGCTTCAAGGTCGCGGACATCAGCCACCCCGACAAGGTGTCGCTGCTCGGGACGTATATGTACCCGTATGGGAACAGCTCCGCGAGCGTGGTGGGCACCTTCGCCGGCCGCGCCGTCGCCTTCGAGCTGGGCCGGGGAGTGGGCGCGCGGCTGCGCGTGCTGGAGGTCAGCACTCCGTCGAATATCGTGAAGATTGGCGAGTACGGCCTGCGTCACGTCGTGTCGCCGCGCAACCTGGAGCTGCGCGGCTCGCGCCTGTACCTGACGTATCACCAGGAAGGGCTGCGCGTGCTGGACATGTCCCACCCCACGCAACCACGCGAGCTGGCCGGGTTCAACACGTACCGGGAGACGGATCCGGGCCGGGGAGACGGCGTGGACGAGGGCGCCGCCGGCCTCGATGTGCCCGGGGATGGGCACGTGTATGTGGTGGACACGGCGCGGGGGTTGCTGGTGCTGAACGAGCCGTAGCGGTGCCGTGTGGCAGGGGCGCACCGTGCGCCCCCGCCGTGGCGTGGGTCAGGCCCGCTGGCTCTTGAGCCGAGCCAGCTCGGCCTGGGCCTTCTTGAGCTGCTGCTGGACGTCTTCGCGGAGGCGCTGCTCTTCTTCGCGGAGGCGCCTCTCTTCTTCGCGGAGGCGCTGCTCCTGGGCCAGGCGCTGCTCCGTCACTTCGCGGAGCCGGGCCTCCTTCTTCAGGCTGCGTGCCCTGCTCGTCGCGCGCCGCTTCAGGCCGTCCGCCAGCTTTCGCAGTTGGTCGATGAGCTCTGCCGACTCGGGAAGCTGGACGTTGTTCTCGTAGAAGCGCAGCCGGTCTCCTTCCACCTGGAGCTCCAGCCCGAGCCGCTCCGAGGGGAACCGGCCGTCCACGGATTGGATGGGGACATACTCCCGCGCCCCGGGCGCCGCGAGCCGGTAGCCCCAGAGCCGCTGCTTCCCACCGTCGTAGATAAAATACTCGGGGATTCGCAGCCGGGAGTAGCGGGCCACGTTCTTCTCCGCGTCCTTCTTGCGACGCCCTCCCACGTGCACCTCGAGCACGAAGTCGAGGCCCTTGCCCTCCGCGGACACCATCCACTTGCCGCGCTCGTGCGGCTCGGCATCCAGCACCACCAGCAGGTCCGGGGCGAAGCGGCGCTCGTCGGGGTAGTAGACGGGCAGCTCGGACGCCAGGTAGACGCGGCGGCCCTCGCGGCCGAAGTGGCCCTTGAGAGTGTCGAGCGCGCGGACCTTGGGCAGGAAGTGCTGGTCCCCCTCGGGCGGAGACAGCTCCGCGTCTGTCACCACGTTCGGAAGGGCCGCGACTACCCGGGCCTGCTCTTCGGGCGTCAGCGCGTCCCACTCCGCCTGGGAGGGGGCACGGGGGTATTTGTCTCCGCGCTTCTCCGAATTGTGCCTCATGGGAGAAGCGTGCGGCAGCCTACCCTGGAGGTCAACTCCCCGCCGTGTGACTGTCAGCCTCTCGACCTGCTCCCCTGCGACGTCTTCCGCCTCCACTCCCGCCATGCGCTCTCTCGCCCCTATCCCTGTGCCCTCGTGGAGCAGCAGGGCAGAGCAAGAGGTGGGCCGAGGTGTGAGCGCTCCAGGTCGGGAGTACGGCACCTTCGGAAGCAGGGCGTCCGACCGTATCCAGGGCGAGACGGGAGTCCATAGGGAGAGGCCGCTGCGGTGCGACTCAGGAGGTGCCTCCCAGCCTTCCGATAGCCCGCGGCAGCAGGTGCGACTCCAACCAGCGCACGTTGAGCACCTCCAGCACCGGGCGCCACGCCTCGGTGCCATCCGGCAGGGCCACCCGGAGGCTCAAGTCCGGGTTGGGGACGTAGTGCCCCAGCCGCTCGCGCCGCCACAGCCTCCGGGAAGAGGGGTAGTTGCTGGACACCTCGCTGCGGGAGAGGACGTGGTTGAGATAGGTCCGCTTGCGCCGGGACTCGCGGACCACCACCTCCGGGAAGTGCTCGAAGGGTGGACGGCTCACCCTCGCCGCCGTCCAGCCCGTGTAGCGGGCCGTGCGCGCAGGGTAGGAGAGGCACCACTCCGCCATCAGGTGGTGGAAGAGGAAGTACTCCCCCTGCTCACGCCCCACCTGCACCAGGCGCCCCTCCACCTGCACGTCGAAGGACGGCGGGGCGAGCAAGTCGTAGATGGCGCCGAAGCTGGACCGCACGAAGGCAGCGTCCGCGTAGGCCCGGCGCAGGGCCCAGTGCAGCGGCAGGTGCCCCAGCAAGTCGCGCGCATCCAACCGCGCGCCCCGGGCCAGCAGCGCCTCCACCAGGGGAAGGTTGCCCGCCGCGGCAGCCATCATCAGGGGCGTGAGGTCGAAGGGCGTGCGGAAGTCCACCCCGTGCTTTTCCGTCTGCCAGAGGAGGTCCTTCTGCTGCTTCGCCTCGTACGGCTTGAGGGTGCGGTGGACAATCTGGGCGGACCACGGTGCGAAGTCTTCGGAGGGACGGAACCCCACCTCCTGCTGCAGTCGCCTGGCGAGCGCGCCCTCCTCATGGAAGCCCGCGAACTCGTAGAGCTGCTGGCGCGCCTTCTGGGAGACGCCCTTCGGGTCCAGCGCCTTGTTCGCCAGCTGGCGCACGCCCTCCCCGTCCAGCACCGCCCAGGGCACCGGCTGGAGGTGGAGCACCGCCGTGCGGATGGCCTCGGCCTGCTCCAGCTTGCCCTGCTGCTCCAGGCGCCTTGCCTCCCGCTGCCACTCCTCTACCGAGGAGCGCGCAGGCGCCACGGCGCCCACGGGCTCTCCGAAGGAGACTTCCAGACGCGCCAGGAGCGGATGGGCCGGGTCGTCCTCCACCAGCCACACGTTGAGCACCGCGCGGGTGAGGGCGACATAGAGCGCGTTGACGTAGAACTTGAACGCCTCGAGCGAGCGGTCCGCCTTGTCCTTCGCCCGGCGGTAGTCCAGCGACTCACGGCGCATGTCCTCGTCGGTGACGCCCTCCACCAGCTCGGCGAAGACGCGCCGCTCGGAGCTGACGACGCGGTAGAGGATGATGTTCTCGTACTCGAGCCCCTTGGCCTCCTGCACGGAGAAGACGAGCGGGGTGCGGAAGCAGGCGCGCGCCTCGGCCTTGTGCTCCTCGCGGAGCACCACCACCGCGGTCCGCACGGAGCCCCGCGTCCTGGCGTCCAGCTCCGCCACGGCGGGCGAGCCCGCGCGGATGCCGCGCACCTCGCCCCGCACGCCCTCCACCGCCCGCATCAGGTAGGTGCTCTCGCGGTCCACCGAGCTGAAGCGCGCGTGCTTGAGCTTGAGCACCGCATTGGCCGTCGCGGTGACGGCCTCGCTGTTGCGGTAGCTCACGTCCAGCACGGCGATGTCGCGCCCCTCGTCCAGCCCCAGGCCCTGCCAGAAGAGCGTCTTGACCTTCGCCCAGGAGAAGAAGTTGGGGTGGACCACCTGGTGGGCGTCTCCGCCCACGATGAAGTGGCCGGGGGACTTGAGGGACTTGAGCACCAGCGCGAGCTGCACGGGTGTCAGGTCCTGCACCTCGTCGACGACGACGAAGTCGTAGCGGGGCGACAGCTTCGCCAGCCACGCGTGGGCGACGAGGTTGGGCTCATACAGGCCGGACTCGTCCAGCCAGCGGCGCCACGCGGGCAGCAGCGCGTACAGCTCCGCGCGCTGCTCGGGGCTGAAGATGGACTGGCGCACGCCCACGTCCTGATAGGCCTCGGCGGAGAGGGGACCTTCCGGGGCCGCGGTGATGACGCCGCGCAGCTCCTCGAAGCACGGGTGCGCGTCGGTGAACTTGAGCCGGGAGCGGTGGCGCTCGAACCAGGCGCGGAAGTCGCGGAAGGTGACGGGCCGGCCAGGAGGCACCTCCACGGACTCGAGCAGCTGGCCGTAGCTGAGGAAGTCCGCCTCCTGCTCCCCCGGGTCCCAGTCGTGGGCCACGTAGAGGCCCCGCGCCGTCTGGGCCAGCCATGCGGACTCGGTGACGTAGGCCACGCGGCCGGGCTGGTGGCGCAGCTTCTGGAGCAGGAGCGCCGTCTTGCCGCTTCCGGCCGAGCCCACCAGCACCAGCGGGGGCCTGCGGCGCAGCACCTCGTCCTGGGCGTCGTCGAAGGAGAGCGGCTTGTCGAGCAGGTGGAAGGTGGAGCGGGTGGGATGCACGTAGCGTGCGGGCTCCGCGTCCAGCGATGAGGAGGCTTCCAGGGCCGCCTCCAGCTTCGCCTCGTCCACCTGTGCGCCCCGCAGGAAGCGCGACTTCGCGTAGTCGTGGTGGGGGATGACCTCCAGCGCGAGGCAGACAGTTTCTCCGCGCGAGCGCACGAAGCGCAGGAGCAGCCGCGAGGCGTCGTCCAGCTTCGCGCGGTAGTAGGGCCCCACGTGCAGCTTCTTCACGTCCGGACCGCGGAAGTCGTCGCGCTCGATGGCCGCGCGAACCTTGTCGACCTTGGCGCCCAGGGCACCCGGGTCCAGTCCTTCGTAGGTGAGGAAGCGCATGGTGTCTCCACGGTGGCCGAGGCGGCCCGTCCGGGGGCGCCCCGGAACCGCGCCTCGGTTGTCATCGCGTCCCACTCCGACGGGAGGGGAGACGTTTCCGCGCCGCGCCGGCCCGGGCATCGTGGAAGAAACGTGCGATGGATTACCCGTTGGGTCAACCCCCATGTTGGTTACCCTGCCGGTCATGCCCGGTTGACCGCAATGAGGCCCAAAGCTGGGTTCCATGGCGCCCCCACCCGCGCCACGCTCCACGCCCCGTCGGCGCCCCGAGGCAAGACAGCACCGGTGACGCCGAGCGCCCCGACATGACGAACCGCTCCAGAACTTCGGATGCGAGGACGTCCGGTGTCCGGGGATTGGAGCGGTCCACCGCCAGTCCAGCCAACTTCGCGCCCGAGGCGGCGCCCGTCGCCACGGTCCATCATCGCTCCACTCCGTGTCGCCCTGAGCCTCCGACCGCCGCCAGCTTGCGTCGGACCGGAAGGGGAACCTCTGCCTTTCATGCCCCCTGCTGGGGGTTCCCCAGGAGGCGGGTATGTCGCTGAAGCGAAGCTGGACCGCGCTGTTGCTGCCACTGCTGCTGTCCCCGGTGCCAGGCTGGGCGACGGAGTCCGCGGTGAAGCAGGCGGCCGACGAGGACGACGCCCTCGTCGGGAAGCCGGCCCCTCCGTCCAGCGGAAGTGCTCCGCTCCTTCCCACCCCGGCGGCCCCCGGTCGGAGGTGGGGCTACGTGCTTCGTCTGGAAGCCACGACGCTGGCCCTGCTGCCCCGACACGGCGCGGGAGAAACAGCAGGCTTCGTGCAACTGGAGCCCACGCTGGTGCTGGACGGTGGCGAGAAGCTGGGCCTCAGCGTGGGTGCGCCGGTGCGACTGCGCGCATGGGGTGGCGAGAAGGCCGCGAGCATCGTGCGGAAGGAAGATTGGGACACCCTCTCCGACTGGGGCCAGTGGGTGCGCTTCCTCACTCTGGGAAACGAGTCGTCCCCTGTCGCGCTGTGGGCCGGCTCCCTGGACATCTACAGCCTCCTGTCCGGACACCTGGTGCGGCACTACTCCAACCGCGCCAACCCGGACTACCACCCAGCCGGAGCAGTCCTCACCGGCACGCTGGGGCCCTTCTACGCCGAGGCCTTCACGTCGGATGTGCTCGGGGCGCGGCTCATGGGCGCGGAGGTCGAAGTGGACGTGGAGCACGTCCTATCGGGACGACCTCCGCAACCCGGGCGCTACACGCTGG
The DNA here is from genome assembly GCF_010894435.1 of Pyxidicoccus trucidator. NCBI lineage: Bacteria > Pseudomonadati > Myxococcota > Myxococcia > Myxococcales > Myxococcaceae > Pyxidicoccus > Pyxidicoccus trucidator. The sequence goes on from NZ_JAAIXZ010000019.1 coordinate 38,237, forward strand.
CGTTGTCAGCGGTGCATGACTGGGGACGGGCAGGCGGTACGGCCCGACCCGTGACGCTGGCGCATCTGGACAGCACGGCGGTGGTGCTGGTTCGGCGGGACAAGGACCTCGGCTTCGAGGCGCAGGTGTTCGCCGGGTGGGGAGGACGCCCGGGTGTGGGTGGCGCGTGGGGAGCGGTGGCCGGGGTGGGCGCGGACGTGGTGTCACCGACGCTGGACCTGCTTGCACGGCTGGAGGCGCGCCGTCAGCACGGAGGCTTCCGCCAGGGGTACTTCGGTCCGGACTACGAGCTGGCGCGCTTCCAGGTCGCGGGCGCCTCCGCTCCGTCGTTGGCGGATGCGTCCTTTCCGGAAGGGTACTCCGCCTATGGCGAGTTGGTGGTGGGCTGGGACGCGGTGCATCGAGTCGCTGAGGTGCGACGTCACCTGCACCTCGTGTTGGCCGTGGAAGCATTCAGCTCGGGCCGCGTGGACGCGGATGGGCGCTTCGCGGTGCAGCTCCTCAACCGAAATCTCGGGGTGGCACTGCGAGGCGTAGCAGTGGGACTGCGCCAGCCAGGAACGCGCTACCTGACTTCGGGCGAGGTGCGCTGGCGCCTTTTCGGAGGAGCACTGTACGTCGTGGGCCAGGGCGGCACGTTGCTGTACCCGACGGTGGACGGGACGCTGCGCCCTGGGGCCTTTGCCTCGTTCGGCATGGGGGCGGACAATGCGCGCTGACTCCATGCCGCGCGCGTGGGCGCTGCTGTGCTGTGCAACATGGCTCGCCGCTGGCTGTGCGACGCGGGCTCCGCTACCCGGCCGTGCATGGGACCAGGCTCCGCGCCCCACACAGGTCCTGCGGAACACGACGGGCGGAGTCCTTCAGGACGGGGCGTCCTCCTCCTCGTCCGTGGATTCACCTCCTTCAGGACGACTCCGCCGCCGGCGCGCGCCGACGCAGGTGCAGGGCTCGGCCGTCGCCGCGTCGAGCCCAGCCAACGAGGCGAGCGAGGAGGACTCCACCCACGCGAGCCAGCCCCTTCCTCCGGGCTGGCCCCAGCTGACTTCCAGCGAGGAGGTGCTCGCTCGCTTCCTGGAGTGCACTTCGCCCGCGGACTTCGTCGCCTTGCAACGCACCGTCGACATGCCCAGGTGGATGGAGAGCCTGAAGGATTGGGACGCGGTCCGGCTGGGTGCCCTGGGTCCGCTGCTCCATGCGGATGCCGCCGAAGTCCTCCAGCGCAAGCGCGCCTCCTTTCTCGTCACATCCACCGAGCAATACGGCGTCGAGCTGGCCGAGGTGTTCGCCCTCTTCATCCTCCACTCCGCCTTCGACGACGACTTGCGGAACCTGCTGGAGCAGCTCGCACGGAACAAGCAACTGACCGAAGCGCTGGGGATGATGGCCACCGTCCGCGAGGAGTTGCAGCGGCGAGGCCTCGACCTCTCGGAGTACCCGGACCGAGCCGAGCAAGCCGATGACGCGCTCCGGGGCCTTGGCCGCGCCGCCCGGGACGCCCTCGCCACCATCCCCCTCGTCGCCGAGCCCCGGTACACGGACTTCGCAGCGAAGCGCGGGCAACTGCCGCCTCCCTACCAGGAGGCCCTTCACGAGGTGGAGCGGGCGCTGATGGCACGGCACCATGCGCCAGGAAACGTGGCCCTGGGGAGCTTTGACGCGCTGACGTTCGGCGTGCCCATGGGCTTCTACCACCTGGCCTCCGGGACGGGCCAAGGAGCGGCTTCGCTGGCCCAGGGCAGGTATGAGCAGGCCACCCGTGAGCTCGCTCCAGCGGCGCTGATGGTGGGCCTGTACGCGGGCGGGAAGGGCGCTCGCCACCTCTCCGCAACCACGGGCACCGCACGAGGAGCACTGCCACAGCTCCGGCTGCCGGCGATGGAGCTGGGTGCGCTGAAGGCGGTGGTGGACCGACTGGGCGCACGACTGGGAATTGACGCCGCACCCGAGCTGCTCCGGTACCTCCAGGCCAGTCGTGAGGCCGGCCTTCTCATGGCCGAGGGTGGCGAGGCCGCCGCGGTGGCCCTGTACCAGACTCGCGGCAACGTACCGAAGGCCCGGCACGCCGTGCTGGCGGAAGCGAAATCCCACGACACGGGGACCGGCTCGACCCGGGCGGGCATGGAGAAGAACAGCGGAGGTGTGGCCTCCGTGGTGCGTGAGGCGGCGGGCTTCGAGCGGGAGGCGGTGGCGGCCAAATGGCTCCAGGCGGAGCTGGAGGCGCCAGGCCCACGCCTGTCCAGGGAGGTGCACCTGCTGGAGCAACAGCGTCCCTCGCTGGACGCACCGCCGCCGGGAGTGCCCGAGGGCTCGGGGCTCTGGAGCGAGTACGTGACGTACCGGGAGAAGCGGCTCGGTGAGTTGAAGCGGGGTGAGCCTGTCGACGGACCGCTGCGCTGGGAAGCCTACGAGCCGATGCGCGGGCAGTTCGCCCGCGGGCTGGACTTCGAGCGCACCATGGTGGCGAGGTTGCGCGCGGACGCGGCCCTTCCCCGGGCGCAGCGCAGGTGGCTCAAGGACTTCGAGCAGCCCCGCATCGAAACGCACGTGGGCGTGGCGAAGGCGGACGTTGCCGGTGTCCGCTACGCGGATGGGCTCGTCATCGAGGAGAAGCCGCCCCCTGGCACGCCACTCCGCGTGGAGACTTTCAGCTTCAAGAGCCGTAACTTCAAGTCGATGGATCCGGACGACGTGAGGGTGCAGATAAGGGCTGACGCAAGCACTGCCCTGAAACACTACGGCAGGACGCTGAACATCCGGCGTCGCGCGCTGGGACTCACCGACGTCGAGGTTCAGGTCCAAAGGGTGCGACTCATCTACGAGGGTGGCGAGCTCAGGCCCGCCAATCCGCTCGTGTCGAAGGCCGCCATCGACATGGTCGAGAGGAGTGTCAAGGAAGTGGAGGTCTCCTTCCAATGAAGTTGGTGACCCTTCAGGACTTGAACGTAACGGACAACCTGACGCTGTTCTTCGACGGCGCACTCGCCGGGAAGTCCTCCCTGGAGCACGAACTGGAGCCCTTCCTCCAAGCGCTTGAGGAGCACGCGGGCGAGTGGATGCCCGACATCGCCAAGGGCAAGCGAAAGCGCAAATACTCCCGGGAATCCTTCTGGAGGGCGTTTGAGGAGCGCCGCGCCGAATATGGGTCCATCGTCGGGCTCTTCCACACGAAGTTTCCCAAGGCTGCGTTGACGTTCGACCTGGGACTGTCGCTTGAGCCACCCGAGATCAACATCTTGCTCGAGGTCCAGCCCCTCTCCTTCTTCACGGAGCCGGAGCGCTGCCGGAAGTTCATTGAGCTGGTCCGCGCCTGGACCTCCCTCTATCCGACTCCCCACGCTGCGGCCCACAGCACGGCGGACATGCAGCTGGCGGACGCCCCCAGTTACGGCCGCGATGCCGAGACCCGCCGCGCCAACGGCTTCGACACCATCTACGAGGTCTTCTGGCTCAACGTCTTCGGGCCGAAGCTGGTGGAAGCCGTCGGCCGCGAGCGCATGCTGTCCACGCCCGCCCACCGGGTGGAGGCGCTCCCCAATGGCTCCATCCTCCTGGTGACCTGGCCCAACGCGGCGGACTTCGCCAGCGACGAAGCACGCATGGCCCAGGCCCGCGCGCACGTCCACCTCCGGCCGGACCTCGACTTCGACACCGTGCTGCGCACCCTGCGCGAGCGCAGCGCCACGCTGGTCCCCGTCGAGCCCCGCTTCCACCCGGACGTGGCGCCCCTGCTCTCCCGCCTGCCGGATGACGTCGCCATCAGCAACCGCCAGCGGAGGATTGCCGAGCTCAACGCCTGGCACCCACCCGAGCCGGAGGAGTGGCTCCCCGCCAGTCTTCCCCCGGACGTGGACGACCCGGGCCTGGTCCGCAAGCACTACGCCTACCTGGCCGAGCACCTCGTGGCGCTCCTGCATACGCCGGTGCCCTCGGTCTTCGAGGCCACCTCCGAGTCGCTGACGGACGTCGACTTCCACTTCTGGAGCGAGAACTTCCCGGAGGTCTTCGAGCGACAGAAAATCGACGCGAGCGCGGTGCCCGCGGTAGGTGCGTACCTGGGCGAGGTGCTGGTGCGAAACCTGGGCGGACAGTGGATTCCGCGCCAGAAGCTCGAGGAAGCGCAGGTGCGCGTCGGCAACCGCGTCTGGCTCCCCTTCGTCCGGGCCCACCGCTACATGCGCTCACGCCAGGCGCTGCTGGACTTCTCCCTCACCCAGCTCTACCGCGTCGCCGAGCGTCACCGCGCCTGACTCACGTCTCGATGCGGTTCCGCCCGTTCGCCTTCGCCCGGTACAGCCGTGCATCGGCAATCTTCAGCAGCTCCTCCACCGCGGCACCGTCCGTGGGAGTCGCGGCGATGCCCGCGCTGAACGTAATCCGGAAGGACTCGCCCGCGTCCCCTTCGAACGTCATCCCCGCGAGCTCCGCCGCCGTGCGCGCCAGAATCTCCTTCGCGTTCGCCGCCGTCTCTCCCAGCAGCGCCACCACGAACTCCTCGCCGCCCCACCTTCCGCGCACATCCTCACGGCGGAACCGCGCTCCCAAGAGCCGCCCCAGCCGCGTCAGCACCCTGTCGCCCGACAGGTGCCCGTACCTGTCGTTCACCTGCTTGAAGTGGTCCACGTCCAGGAAGCACAGCGCCAGCGGCTTCCCCAGCCGCTGCGCCTCCGCCAGCCGCGTCCTCACTCCGTCGATGAACGGCCGGCGCAAGAGCAGCCCCGTCAGCGCGTCCCGCTCCGCCCGCTCGCGCGACAGCCGCGCCCGCTCCAGCCGTGCCTGCACGCGCGCCAGCAGCTCCTCACGCAGCACCGGCTTGGAGATGTAGTCGTCCGCCCCTGCCTGGTACGCCGCCAGCCGGAACTCCAGCCCCAGGTGCGCCGTAATCAGCAGCACCGGCAGCTCCTGCCACTCCGGCGTCGAGCGCAGAATCCGGCACAAATCGAACCCGCTCGGCCCCGGCATCTGCACGTCCAGCAACAACAAGTCCGGCCGGTGCTCCGCCAGCGCCTCCATCAGCCCGTGCGCGTCCCCCAGCCCCACCACCTCGATGTGGTCGCTCGCCAGCGCGTGCGTCAGCGCCGTAATCGCGTCCGGGTCGTCGTCCACCACCAGCACCTTCGAGCGCTCCGGACGCCGCGCCGCCACCATCCGCTCGGCCGCCGCCGTGAAGTCCTGCGACGTGAAGGGCCTCGGCAGGAACAGCGAGGCCCCCGCGTGCGCCGCCGCCACCCGGTCCTCCAGCGTGCCCCCCTCTCCCGTGAAGGCCAGAGGGAGCTGCGACAGCCCCTCCTCCGCCCGCAGCGCATGCGCCACGGAGATGCCTCCCAGCGGCTCCCCCAGGTGCATGTGGATGAGCACCCCGTCCACCCACTGCCGCCGCGCCAGCACGCGCGCCTCGTCCGCCGTGCGCGCCGGCAGCACCCGCACCACGTGCGCGCGCCCCAGGCGCTCCGCGTCCGCCAGCACCGCCGCGTCCTCGTCCACCACCAGCAGCACACCCTCGACGGGCAGCACCGGCCCGGGCGCCCCGGCGGGCGCCGGCTTCACCGGCACGGCCGCCCGCGTCGCCAGCGCGCGGAAGGCCTCCTCCATCGCCCCCGCATCCAGCACGCCACCGTCGCGCGCCGGCTTCAGCACCAGCTCCAGCCGGCCCGCCGCGGAGCTCACCTCCGCGTAGCCATAGCTGCCCGCCGTGCCGTGCAACTTGTGGACAACCGTGTACGCCTCGTCCAGCGCCTCGCGCTCACCCGCGCGCACGCGCCCCAGCAGCGCCTCCAGCCCGCCCACCTTCTCCCGCAGCCGGGAGCCATACTCCGCGTTGAGCGCGGCGAGGCTGGCGGCCAGGTCGTCACCCACCACCACCTCATCCTCCAGCGCCTCGGGCGGAGGGGGCGGAGGCGTGACGGGCGCGAAGAGCTGCGCCACCCACACGAGCAACTCCTCCGGCCGGTACGGCTTGTGGATGATGCGCGCCACCCCCAGCTGCCGCGTCAGCAGCTCGTGGCTCTTCAGGTCCTTCCAGAAGGCGGACGCGAAGAGGACGGGCAAGTCCGGCTGCGTCTTGCGCAGCTCGCGGATGAAGTCCGCGCCCGTCATGCCCGGCAGCAGGCCGTCGACAATCGCCGCGTCCACCGGCACGCGCTCCAGCAGCGTCAGGGCCTCCGCGGCGGTGCGCGCGGGCTCCACGCGGTAGCCCTTCTCACGCAGGAAGGTGGAGACCAGCGTCTGCAAGTCCTTGTCGTCCTCGAGGAAGAGGAGCGTCCTGCCGCTGCTCATGAAGAAGCCTTTCTCGCCGTCGCCGCCGTCGCCGCGTCTCGCCGCGCCAGCAGGCCATTGAGGAGCTCTCGCACGGAGGACACCAGCTCGTCCTCCGAGGAGCGCGCCTTGGTGAGGTGTCGTGTAATGCCCAGCGTCAGCTGCCGCTGGTCCGTGCGGGACAGCTCGCGTCCCGTGAAGACGATGAGGGGCGTGGCGCGCCCCTTGCCCTGGCGGAGGATGTCCACCACCTCGAAGCCGTCCAGCCGGGGCAGGCCCACGTCCAGGACGATGAGGTCCGGCGTCGTCTCGCGCGCCAGCGCCACCGCGCTCTCTCCGTCCGCCGCTTCGAATACCTGCACGCCGCCCAGGCGCTCCAATTGCGCGCACAGCACCCGCCGGGTGGCGGCGTCGTCATCCACCACCAGCACCCGCGCATTCCCGGGCTGCCGCATGGCATAGCGCAGCGACTTGAGCAGCCGCGTCTCCTCCAGCGGCTTCGTCATCCAGTCCACCCACAGCGGCGTGCCCACGCCCTCGTCCTCCGTCGAGCGCCCGGACAGCGCCAGCACCGGCAGCTCGCGCGTGCGCGCCTGCTCGCGCAGCCGCCGCACCCAGTCCATCGCCTGCCCGTCCGGCATCTGCGTGTCCACCACCAGCGCGTCCGGCAGCGACTCCTCCAGCGCCTTCGCCGCCTCCGCCAGGCTGGCCGCGCGCACCACGCGGTAGCCCTCGGCCGCCAGCAGCCCGCGCAGCAGCGTGGACAGCTCCGTGTCCGCGGTGGCCACCAGCACGTTGTAGCGGGACTCGTCGCGCGGCACCGACGCCGGCTCCGCCTGCGCCGCGAGCCTCGCCGCCTCCAGGGTGAAGGTGAAGGTGGAGCCCTTCCCCTCCTCGCTCTCCACCTCGATGCGGCCCCCGTGCTGGTCGACAATCGCCTGCGAAATCGCCAGCCCCAGGCCCGTGCCACCCTTGCTGCGGGTGTCCGAGCCGTCCAGTTGCTGGAAGCGCCCGAAGAGCCGGCCGCGCTGCTCCGGGGAGATGCCCGGCCCCTGGTCCACCACGCTGAAGCGCACGCGCCCCCCCGGCGCATCCAGCGCGCGCACCGTCACCGGCGCACCCCGGGGTGAGAACTTCACCGCGTTGGACACCAGGTTGGTGAGCACCTGGATGAGCCTGTCCCTGTCCCCCTTCACCTGGGGCTCACCCTCCACCTCCGAGCGCAGCGTCACCCCGGCCGTCTCCGCCATGCCCTGGACGCCGGAGAGCGTGGACTCCACCAACTCCGTGCACTCCAGCAGGGCCAGCTTCAGCTCCAGCTTGCCCGCCTCCATCTTCTCCAGGTCGAGGATGTCGTTGATGAGGCGGATGAGGCGCTCGGTGTTGGTGCGGGCGATGCGCACCATGTCCAGCGCCTGCGGGGGCAGCTCGCCCATGATGCCGCCCTCCAGCAGGCCCAGCGAGCCGCGGATGGAGGTGAGCGGCGTGCGCAGCTCGTGGCTCACGGTGGAGATGAACTCGTTCTTCATCCGCTCCACCTCCTTGCGCTCGGTGATGTCGCGCACGAAGGCGGTGAAGCGCGGCGGACCCTCGCCCGCCACGCGTGCAATCGTCAGCTCCGCGGGGAAGACGCTCCCGTCCGCGCGCAGGCACGGGGACTCCAGCCGCGTGGACCGGCCCGCGGGCGCGTCCAGGGCGGAGGCCACGCGCTCGCGCTCCCCGGCGGGCAGCGACGCGGGCAGCGCCAGCGCCAGGAAGTCGCGGCCCAGCGCCTGCGCGGACTCCAGCCGGAAGGTCTGCTGCGCGGCCGGGTTCAGCTCCAGCAGGTGGCCCTTCCCGTCCAGCAGGAGGATGCCGTCCGGCGACGCCTCCAGGATGGCGGCCTTGCGCTGCTCGCTGGCGCTCAGCTCGCCGTTGGCCGTGGACAGCGCGGTGGTGCGCTCCTCCACCCGCTGCTCCAGGCCCACGTTGAGCACGCCCAGCTCCGTGGTGGCGCGCGACAGCCGCACCAGCACCACCAGCACGTACGCGCCCAGCAGCAGCGACACCCCGAAGAAGGCCACGCGCGAGCGCTCGTTGCGCGCCTGCGCCCGCTCGTAGAGCTGCAGGTACGCGGTGATGAGGCGCTCGGCCTGCGCGCTCGCGGTGCGCTCCAGCATCGCCCGCAGCGCGGCGTTCGCCTCGCCTTGCGCACCCCGGGCGTCCGCCTCACGGGCGCGGGCCAGCAGGGACTCCCCTTCCCCGAGCGCGCGCTGGTACGCGTCCAGCGACGCATTCAACGACTGGCGGTCCTCGTCCGTCAGGAAGGAGGGGAAGGTGCGCAGCGCGTCCGCCCGGGCCCTCAGCGCCGCGAAGTCCGACGCGGCCGAGCCGTGCACCTCCGGCATCCCCTGACGCGCGCGCAGCGCGTCCAGCTCCAGCTCGGCGCTGGCCACGCGGAGCTGCCGCAGGGACGTGCGGTAGCGGTCGTTCTCCGCGACCTCCCACGGACGGCCCACCACGAACAGGCCACACAGCAGCAGCAGCGCGCCCGCCGCCATCACCACCGACCGTTTGGACAGGCGCGACACCTTCATGCCGGCACCAGCTTGCGAATCTCCGCCGGCAGCGTCATCGGGTCGAACGGCTTGCCGATGACGCCCAGGGCGCCCAGCTCCAGGTAGCGGGCCACCTCCTGCTTCTGGATTTTCGCCGTCATGAAGATGATGGGCGTGTGGGCGGTGGCCTCCTGCGCGCGCAGCCTGCCGAACGTCGTCGGCCCGTCCATGCCGGGCATCATCACGTCCAGGAGGATGAGGTCCGGCTTCTCCGCCGCGCCCTTCTCCAGCGCCTCCGCGCCGGAAGAGGCCAGCACCGTCTGCCAGCCCCCCACCCGGCTCAGGCTCAGGTTGCCGATGGTGCGGATGTCGTCCTCGTCGTCGACGAGCATCACCTTGCGCAAGGTCGTCATGATTGTTGGCCTCGGTCCGGGGTGCGGGGCGGGGTACGGATGCTGTGATTTTCCGGATTCATACGGAGTTCGGAGGAGAATCGGGAGGGCACTCGGGCAGGTCGAACCAGAAGGTGGTGCCGGCGTCGCGGGCGGTGACGTAGTCCAGGGTGCCGCCCAGCCGCTCCACCAGCCCCCGGGCGATGCTCAGCCCCAGGCCGGTGCCGCCGCGCCCCCGGCTGTCGGAGCCGTCCGCCTGAGCAAACTTCTGGAAGATGCGGGCGCGGAAGGCGTCGGGCACACCGGGCCCCCGGTCCTCCACGGCGACGCGCAGCCCGCCCGCATGGCGGACCAGGCGCAGCGTGACGCGCTCACCGCGCGGGGAGAACTTGATGGCGTTGGACAGGAGGTTGGCCAACACCTGCTCCAGCCGGTCCGCGTCCACCCGGGCCCGGGCACCCGGCGCGTCCAGCATCAGCTCCACCTGGACGCCGTACTCGCAGGCGTAGCCCTGGTGCGCCTCCACCGCGTGCGCGAGCAGCGGCGCCAGCTCCGCCGGCTCCAGGCTGACGTCCAGCTTGCCGGACTCCAGCTTGTCCAAATCGAGGATGTCGTTGATGAGGCGGATGAGGCGCTCGCTGTTCTTGCGGGCGATGCCAATCATCTCCGCCACCGGCGCCGGCATCGGCCCGGCCACCCCGCCCTCCAGCAGCCCCAGCGAGCCGCGAATGGAGGTGAGCGGCGTGCGCAGCTCGTGGCTCACCGTGGAGACGAACTCGTTCTTCAGCCGCTGCTGCTCCTCCAGCGCCACGCGCGCGAGGCGCACGGTGACGGCGTCGAACTCCAGCTCCACCCACGCGGCCAGGTCCGCGAGCGCCGCGCGGTCCGCGTCGGAGAACTCGCGCGCCGCGGAGTCGATGATGCAGAGGGTGCCCACGCGGCTGCCGTCCGGGGCGCGCACCGGGTGGCCCGCGTAGAAGCGGACGAAGGGCGCGCCGACGACGAGCGGGTTGTCATGGAAGCGCGCGTCGAGGAAGGCGTCGGGCACCACGAAGGCGCCGGGACTGAGGATGGCGTGGCCGCAGAAGGAGACGTCGCGCGGCGTCTCGGACGCGGACAGCCCCACGCGCGCCTTGAACCACTGCCGGCCCTCGTCCAGCAGCGACACCAGGGCAATGGGCACGCCGAACAGCCTCGCCGCGGTGCGGACGATGCGGTCGAAGCGCTCCTCGGCCGGGGTGTCCAGCACGCACAGGTTGCGCAGCGCCAGGAGGCGCCGCGACTCGTCCGGAGGCAGGGAGGGCGGGAGCATGGGAAGGGCTCCGCAGTGCTAACCCACCTGCGCTGGAATGGGGAGAGGGCGGCCAGCGGCGGCCCGCTCCGGGGTGTGGCGGGCGAGCGGGCGGGCGTCTACCCCGTCGCGCGGCGCTTCCGGGCCGGGCGAGCGACAGCGGCGGCGGCGGCACCGGGGCGAGGCATCACCGTGACGACGGCGTTCACCACCCGGGACACCGCGCGGAGCTGGGCGGGCTCCAAGTCCCGCAGCTTGCGCGTCATGCGGCGCAGCTCCACCGGGTCCTCCTGGACGGCCTTGCGGGGCGTCAGCGGCACCGGAGCGCCGGACCTGCCCACGCCCAGCAGCGTGTCGGCGGAGACCTGCAGCACGTCACACAGCCGCCGGAGCGTCTGCGCGCGGGGCAGCATCTTCCCGCGCTCCATGCGGCTGTAGACTTCCATGGCCATGCCCATGCGCTCGGCCACGTCGCCCTGGGTGAGGCCCAGGCGCTGGCGAGCCTCACGAGCGGCACCTCCCAGGAGGACCGCGAGCTTATGGTCGACGGGCTCACGCATGACGACCGAGCGTCGCACGCGCCCCTGGCCACGCAAGTTTCCCGCCCGGGGCCCCTTCACCTGCGCAGCAGCCCGAGCGCGCCGTGGACGACCTGGGCCACCGCCTTGAGCTGGACGGCATCCAGCGCCCGGAGCGCCCGCACCAGCCGGCGCAGCCGGGGCGGGTCCTCTCCCGGCGTGGCCGCCGCGCCCTCTTCCATTGGAGGGTCCAGCGCCTCCACCTCCAGGCCCAGCAGCGTGTCCGCGCCGATGCGCAGCACCTGACACAGCCGCCGCAGCGTGGTGACGCTGGGCAGCACCTTGCCGCGCTCCATGCGGCTGTAGACCTCCATGGCGATGCCCACGCGCTCGGCCACGTCCGCCTGGGTCAACCCGAGCCGGACCCGCGCGGCCCGCGCGGCCGCTCCCACGGTGATGGCCAGTTCCTCGTTCATCGTCCTCGCGCCTCTCCCAGACACGAACCGTCACGTCCCATGTCAGGAACCCTACCGTTCAAGGCAGGAGACTACCCGAAGAGGCGTCCCGCGTGCTATGGACCCCAGAGGTTGAATCCATATGCCAAGCACGATGCCCACTGACCTCCTCCCCAGACGTATGCTGAACCTCCAACATCCTCATGCTCCCACCCCGCGTGCGGGGAAAGGCGACCTTTCTCGCGCCGGCTCCCGGGGGTGCGCGCCATGAGCAACACCCCAGGGGTGCACCCGCTGCTGTTGAGGAACTCGGAGGAGGTGGGCACCTTCCGAATCATCCGGAGGCTCGCCACCGGCGGGTACGGCGCAATCTTCCTCGCCGAGTCGGAGACGCGCCGGCCCGTGGCGCTCAAGTTCGCGCTGCAGGGGCCCACACCGGAGGACGAGGCCCGCGTGGACGCGCGCACCCGGAAGGAGGCCCGCGTCCTCATGCACCTGGAGCACCCCAATGTGGTGGGGCTGCTGGGCTACCGCCGCTGGCCGGACGCGCACGACGGCTACATGGTGCTCATCCTCGACTATGTGGAGGGCCCCACGCTGTCCGAGTGGGCCCTGCGCTCGCCCCCCACGCCCCGGCGCGTGGCCGAGGTGTTCTCGCAATTGGCGCTCACGCTGGACGCCGTCCACCGCGCGGGCGCACGCCACCGGGACCTCAAGGGCAGCAACATCCTCATCCGCGCCTCGGACGGGCAGCCGGTGCTGGTGGACTTCGGCTCGGGGGACCATGCCTGCGCGCCCGTGGTCACCGAGGGCCGCCTGCCCCCGGGCACGCCCAGCTACCGCAGCCCGGAGGCGCTGCGCTTCTGGATGGCGTCTCGCGAGGAGGGCGCGCGCTACCTGTTCCAGCCCACGGACGACCTCTACTCGCTGGGCCTGGTGCTCTACGAGGTGCTCACCGGCGGCTTCCCCTACCCGGCCCAGCTGCCGCCGTCCGCGCTGCTGGCCAGCATCGAGGCCTCCGAGCTCAAGCCCCCGTCCACCCTCAACCCGCGCGTGCCCACCGCGCTGGACCCCATCTCCCTGCGCCTGCTGCACAAGCGCGCGGAGGGGCGCTACCCGACGGGCGCGGAGCTGTACGGGGCGCTGAGCGCGGCGCTGGAGACGGCGGACGCGTCCTGGGACGAGCCCCTCTTCCCCCCGCGCCCGCCGCAGGAGGCCGTCACCGAGGAGGCCGAGGAGTTCTTCGACGGCGACGAGGACGCGAGGGAGCTGCGCCGCTGGGCACGGGCCCCGGAGCGGCGCGGAGGCGGCTGGGACACGGAGACGGCCCCGCCTTCTCGTCGGCGCACGCCGCCCACCGAGCCGGGCCCGGACGCGGGCGACGCGAGGCCCTCGCCGTGGCAGGCGTGGCTGGGACGGAGGCTGCGCGTCCTGCGACGGAGGCTGGCCGCGCTGCGCTCCCGGCGCGGACGCTGAGCCCACCTGCCACCACAGTGTGTACCCGCCCCACCTGGTGGAATGGGTGGACACTGGCCCTTCCAATTAAACCTGTTTTGCTGGCTTGATAGATATGCCTGGATTTTATCGACTAGCCAGCCAGGATGGGATTGCTCGCTTCCACGGGGCAAGGTCCCCGGAGGGCGCGCATGGTGAGGAGAAGCCTGTGGTGGGCCCTGGTGCTGTTGCCGTGGGTGGTGGGCTGCGCGAGCACGCGCGTGGTGCGCCTGGACACGGGCGAAGGGGCGCCCCTGGAGTACGCGCCGGCCTCCTGGGACGCCTCGGTGCGGGTGGACTCGGACGACTTCGAGGAGGCGCTGACGCGGCTGGTGCTGGAGGTGCCGCTGTCCTTGCGCCCCTCGCAGGCGGGGCTGCTGGTGCGGGCGGGGACGTGGGGGGCGCAGGCGGACTCGACGTGGCAGGGGGCGCTGCGCAAGGACTACGGGCGCTGGTGCCAGGCGCGCGAGGGCGGCGACTGCCTGTCCCTGCTGGAGGACGGGCTGGGGTTGGGGGAGATGGACCGGCTGACGCTGGCGCTGGGCTTCGCGATGGACCCGCTGCGCGAGGCGGTGTTCGAAGCGGTGAGCGAGACGCTCAACCCGCGTGTCTTCTACGCCGTCGTCGTCACGGGGCTGGCCACGTGGGTGGCGCTGCTGGCGGCACCCGAGCCCTTCGTGACGAAGGCGGCGGCGGTGCTGTCGGCGGTGATGGTGGTGTACCTGGGCGTGGGGCCGTTCCTGGCGCTGGTGCGGGCGAGCTTCGAGCTGAAGGGAGCCTCGGACCGGGCGCGGACGTTCGCGGAATTGGAGGCGGCCGGGGAGCGCTTCGGGCGGGTGCTGGGGACGGAGGGCACGCAGGTGGCCATCCTCGCGCTGGCGGCGCTGCTGGGGCAGGGCATGGCGGGCACGTCGGCGCGGCTGGCGAGCCGGCTGGAGATGATGCCGGGGTTTGCTCGGGCCGCGGCGCTGGGCGAGGCGCAGGTGGGCTTGAGGCTGGCGGCGGTGGGCGAGGTGACGTCGGTGGCGGTGGCGGCGGATGGAACGCTTGTCGTGGCACTGCCCGCCACCGCGGTGGCCATGGCCGCGAGCGGTGGGGACGGGAAGCACAAGCACCACATCGCGACCATCCGCAATGAGGTGTCCACCGCTCGCGGTGGACCGTGGACGCCGAGGTTCAAGGAGCTCTTCAGGAAGGCGGGAATGACGTTGGACGAGGTGGAGAACATCGTGCCCATCCAGGGACACAAGGGCCCGCATCCGGAGGCCTACCACGGGCACATCTTCGACAAGCTGTCCGGAGTGGTGAACGCCTGCCGCGGTGTGGCGCAATGCCAGCTCATGCTGAAGGCGGAGCTCCGCCGTCTGGCGAAGCAGATCGCAACGCCTGGCACCAAACTCCACCAACTCGTTACTCAGGGCGCTCCCCGCTAGAGGCGAACCACCATGCCGGGTCGCTTCTTCAGACTTTTTGATGACGTCTACTTCCCGGAGCGCTGGCATCTGGGGAGCCCCATCGACGCCCACGGGAAGGAGGCGGATGACTTCGGGTACTTCACCCAGGGACATGCGGTAGCGGACCCGGGGCCACTCCGAATTCCCTTCAACGTTCCCGGGCGGCCACTCGACTACTCCCTGGCAGGACTGAGCGTCCCCATTGTCCACGCCCGCGTAGCCGAGGTCTTCACCCGGCTGGCCCCACAAGATGTCCAACTTCTCCCCGTCGAGATTGAAGAACAGAGCGAGCCGTACTTCATCCTCGTCGTGACCCGCCGCATTCAGTGCATCGACGAGACCGCCTCGAAGATAGAGCGCTGGGAGCCTGAGGACGGAGTACCGGAGATGGTTGGACGTTACAGGTCCGTTGAGGACATGCGCATCGACAAGGGCCGGGTTGGAGCTGCGCAGGTATTTCGGCCAGAAGGCTGGGAGATCTTCGTCATCGTCTCGGAAGGGCTCAAAGAGGCACTGGAGCGCAGTCAGGCTACCGGCGTGAAATTCCTGACGGAGGTGTAGCCCCGTGCCTGAGGAGCCTTCCCACCCACTCCTGGCCCGTCGCTTCTTCGACTTGTTCGACGACGTCTACTTTCCCGGGCGCTGGCACCTGGGAAGTCCCATTGATGCCGAGGACAGAGAGGCGGATGACTTCGGGTACTTCACCCAAGGGCACGCGGTGAAGGACCCTGGACCGCTCCGGATTCACTGCACCGTTCCCGGGACACCGCTGGACTATTCGCTTGGAGGCCTCAACGTTCCCATCGTCCACGCAAGAGTGGCTGAGGTCTTCGCCCGGCTGGCGCCCCATGCCGTGCAACTCCTTCCGGTGGAGATAGAAGGGCAGCCCGCCCCGTACTTCATCCTGGTGGTGACCCGCACCATCCGCTGCATTGATGAAGCGGCCTCGAGGATAGAGCGCTGGAAACCCGAGGATGGAGTGCCGGAACTGGTCGGGCAGTACGCGTCGGTCCGCGGCATGCACATCGACAGAGCCCGGGTGGGCGATGAGCAACTCTTCCGACTTCAGGACTGGGAGGTCGACATCATCGTCTCCGAGGAACTCAAGGACGCACTGGAGCGCAGCCACGCCACCGGCCTGAAGTTCACGGAAGTGCCGTAGCGCCACGCGGCGGAGTCCCCGCCCAAGCCGCTTCCGTCGCCCCACCCAGCCCTCCGCCTCTAACCTACCCCTCAGGTCCATGAACTCCCATACTACGTGGGAGGTTCCCTCCGGCCATGCATTCGTGTTACCTCACGAGTTGAGCAGTCCCCACTCAACTTCACAGGTCCAGAGGTAGGAGATGACGACGCCCGACACGACGACGGAGGAGGTCTTGGAGAGCCCCCGCAAGCCGAGGGTGCTGTTCACCGTGGGCGGCACGGCGTTCGAGTTCGTGCGCAAGCTGGAGGTCCGCTCCACTGGCGAACTGCTGATGCTCGCACGGCGCCGCTACCGGGGAGGACTCGGCGGCCCGGTGGTGGTGAAGCGGCTGAGCAGCCCGGCGAGCTTCGTGGAGCGCCGACGGCTGGTGGAGGAGGTGGAGCTGACGTTCCGGCTCAACCACCCTTCCATCGCCAAGGTGCACCACCTGAAGCTGTACCGGGGCGCACCCCACGTGGTGATGGAGTACGTGGAGGGGCGCTCGCTGGACACGGTGCTGAACCTGGCCGCCATGCGGCGCCAGCCCATGTCTCCCGCCTTCGCCGCGTACGTGGCGGCCGAAGTGGCGGAGGCGCTGCACCACGCGCACGGCCTCACGGATGACCTGAACCGCCCGCTGCACATCGTCCACCGCGACGTGAGCCCGAGGAACATCCGCGTGGGCCTTCACGGCGAGGTGAAGCTGACGAACTTCACGGTGGCAGCGTCCTCCCTCACGGGACGCGAGGTGACGAGCCGCCCACTGGTGAAGGGAGACGTCACCTACGCCTCACCGGAAGCGCTGCGCAGGGCTCCCGTGGATGCGCGCTCGGACCTGTTCTCCCTGGGGCTGGTGCTGCTGGAGCTGCTGACGGGCCGGCACCCGCTGATGGTGGAGGACACGGTGCCGGTGCCTCCACTCCGCGCCTCGGACGGCACGGAGGCGAAGCCCCTGGAGGCCCAGGGCCCCACGTGGATGCCGGTGAACGAGGTGGCCGCGAGGATGGTGCAGCTCGGCCCCGAGCAGGTGGAGCGGCTGGCGGTGGGTCTGCCGGAGTCACTCGTCGCGCTGGTGCTGCGGACCCTGCGGCAGGAGCCGGCGGAGCGCTTCCAGACGGGCGCGGAGCTGGCGTCCGCGCTGCGAGCGTGGCTGCGCGCCCACGCCCCAGGCTACGGGCGGCACGAGGCCGCGGAGGAGCTGGTCCAGGCGGCGGTGGCCGCGACGAACCGGCGCAACCAGGCCGAGCTGCTCGAAGGCGGCCTGCACCCGGAGGAGCTGACGGCGGAGGAGGCCGCACTGGCGCAGGAGCCTCCGGCACAGGCAGCCGCTCCCGAGCAGGCGCCACGGCTGGAGCCGCCGGGAACGGACTCAGAGCAGGGCACCGCACCGCACGGGAAGACACCCGAGCCCAAGGATTCCGAGCCCGAGAACTCCGAGCCCCAGGACGCCAAGCCCGAGGACTCCGAGCCCCAGGACTCCGAGCCCCAGGACTCCGAGCCCAAGGACTCCAAGCCCCAGGACTCCAAGCCCCAGGACTCCGAGCCCCAGGACTCCGAGCCCCAGGACTCCGGGCCCAAGGATGCCGAGCACGTGCCCAAGCCCGAGGACTCCGAGCCCGAGGACTCCGAGCCCGAAAACTCCGGCCCCTGAGCCCCGAGCACCGGCCGAGGCGCTCCCCAACCAGGGAGCGCCGGAGCACCGTGCCCCAACCCACTCCCAGGCCCGCTACCCCAGCACGCCCGTCGCCAGCAGCACCCCCAGCACCAGGACGAGCACCCCTGCCACCACCGCCGCCACACGCCAGCCGGAGACAGGGGCCTCGCCGAGGACGACGCCGGCGTCCTGCCCGTGCACCACCACGCGGTACGGCTTGCCCTTGTACCGGTACGCGAGCACGTACGCGGGCAGCGCGAGCCGCGTGGTGTGCAGGCTCGAGAGGGCCACGGCGACATGGACGTTCCGGAAGCGCCGCCCCGGAATGACACCCTGCTGGAGCCGCTCGCGCGACAGCCGCTCCACGGCCTCCAGCACGGAGCGCCGCGCCCCCGAGCGCGTGGCCTCGAAGCGCTCCACGTGCGCGCCCTCCGGCCCGCGCGGCGAGTCCTCCACGGAGCCGCGTATATAATGATGCGCGAGCGCCTCGCACTCCTTCACCTTCAGCCCGCGCGAGGCCGGCACGGGGATGTCGTCGAAGTCGAAGCGCGTGCGCCCCGCGTGCGGCGCCCAGTCCGAGCGATTCGCCCCCGCGTCCGAGTCCGCCGTCCAGCTCACGTCCACGCCCGCCCGGAAGCTCCACGCCGGCCACCACACCGGGCTCAGCGACTCCACCGCGGCCTCCTCGGCCAGCCCGGACGGGCGGAAGAAGCCGCCCTTCCCCAGGAAGCCCATCAGCGCGGCGCGCGCGGCCCCCGGGTCCACGGTGAAGGGCAGCCACCCCTGCGCCTGCTCCACCGGGTCCGCCGTCGTCTCCACCCGCGTCACCGAGCCGCAGAAGTCGCACCTCGGCGCCTTCGCCTCGGCCGAGTACTCCATGACCGCGCCGCAGTTCTCACATCGCACCACACGGGCCTGCTCGCGCTCCACGGCCCCGTGGGGCTTGGGAGGCGTCGTCAGCCCGCAGATGGGGCAGCGCAGGTCATCCGCCTCCAGCGCGCTCGCACAGCGCCGGCAGGGCGCCACCGCCGGCACGGACGTGCTCACCGGCCACCTCCCTGGCTCAGGAACCACGCCACGGCCACCAGCAGGAGCACGACGAGCACGGCGGCCGTCACCTTCCACACGGAGAGGGGCGCCTTGCCGTGCACCTCGCCCGTCTGCCCATTCACCAGCACCCGCAGCGGCGGCGCGTCTTCCGCGTAGCGCACGGCGAGCACCCAGACGGGCAGCAGGCACATGTCCACCGCCTCCCACTCCAGCCGCGACTCGTGCTCGAGCTCGCGGTGCGAGTCCCCCGGCATGAAGCGTCCCAGCCGCTCTCCCACCCGCTCCTCCGCCTCCTTGCGGGCCTGCGCGAGGCACTGCGCGGGGGTGAGCGAGGGCTCCTCGGCCACCCAGCCGGAGACGAGGGCCGGCGTGTACCGGGCCAGCCCGCGCAAATCGAAGGGCTCCAGCGCCTCCAGCTCGTCGTTGCGCAGGCCGGTGGAGGCGGTGACGAGCACGTCCGCCACGTAGCCGGCCAGCTCGCCGCCCAGCGAGCGCCACTCGGTGCGCGTCACCGTGCGGGTGCGCGTCACCGTCTTCCCGTTCTCCGTCGTCGTGTACGTCTCCTGCTCCTGGTAGTTCTCGCCGATGGAGGCGCGGAAGCGCGTCTGGGCCAGCACGCTATAGAGGTACGCGGGGACGTAGACACCGCGCACCTCGCCGGGCTCGGCGGAGCGGATGCCGGAGCGGGTGAAGGGGTTGCGACTCTTCAGCCACCGCGCCACGTGCTCGCGGGCGGCGACATGGGTGAGCGCGAAGCCCAGCGCGAAGACGGGCTCGGGGATGCCCGGCACCGGCGGGCGCTCCACCACGGAGGGCGCGGCACAGTAGGGACACCGCATGGTGCGCAGCGCGGGCTCCACCACCAGTTGGGCGCCACAGGAAGGGCACCCCAGGTGGAGCCGGGGCTCCGACATCGCGGAAGTCGTCGGCTCATACGGCTCGGACATGCGCTCCCCCGTGCAGGTTTCGCCCGGGTGGAGTCTCCGCCGACCGCCTCACCTTCCACAAGCGCGCAGCAGTGAGCGGGTTACGGCAGTCACGGTGTAGACACCGGGGCCTCGTGGACCCCAGGCCCCCCTGGCTTCCCTCCGAGACAGCCAGCGTCTGCCGCTGACAATTCCTGTCACCCCGCAGTCAGGAACGACTGGCGCCCGCGCCACCCGGGGCGGTCTCCAAAAACCCAGACGCTCGAACTCTCAATCCCTTGCAAAACATTGATGACAAGACATGAACAGCTCTGGTAGAAAGCGACCGCCTTCGTGAAGAAGGCAGACAGTCTTCAGTCCTGCTGTCACTCCATGCTCCTGGGCGGCCAGGGCCTACGGGTCCTCCGGAGGAGCAACACCCCTCCTACAGCGTCCGAGGCTGGTTCACCGCTCCCCGCGGCACAGGGAGCGTGTGTCCGGGCGGCGCGTTCCACCCCATCCACGCCCACACCGCTCCCGCGGTGACGGGAGACGTGTCTCCCTCGACGGCCCTCGCGGGCTGCCTGACTGCATTCATAGACAATCCAGACCTGTATCATCAAGCGGTAATTCCTGTTTCTTTCATCGAAGTCCCGCGCCCGACGCAAGGGCTCGTGGGCGCATGCCGTGTCATGCCGTAGCGCAATGCCACACAAGGAGAGCGCATGAAGAAGCTGTCACGCCGTCCGGTGCTGTCCCGGGGTCTGCTCGGGGCCCTGCTGGTCCTGCTGGCCACTCCAATGGGCACCGGCTGTAGCGAGCCTTCCACCTCCCCGCCGCCCGTCAGTCAGGGTGCGCAGACGTCCGAGGCCCGCTTCCGCATCAACATCGACGAGGACTCCGGCGTCCAGAAGCAGGGACGCGTGTCCGCCCAGGCCTTCCGGGCCCAGGACGTCATCCGCATCGTGGTGGACGTGTACGAGCAGGGGCAGAGCCAGACGCCCCTCTTCATCAACTTCGAGCTCACCCGCACACCCGACACCACGCAGTGGTCGGGCACCCTCCCCTTCCTGCCGCGCGGGAAGATGCTGACCTTCTTCGCCCGAGCCTTCGGCGCGGAGAGCAGCACCCTTCCGCTCTTCAGCGGCTCCACCGACCAGCAGCTCGAAGCGGACTTCTCCGACGTCATCATCCGCCTGGCACCGTCCAATGACGGCGCGGAAATCACGCTGCCGCGCATCAAGCGCATCAGCATCCCCAGCGTCTTCACCTCCGGCCAGGCCGGCAACATCAGCTTCCTGGTGGAGGCCAACACCGGCGAGCACCTCACCTACTCCATCAGCGGCTCCACCGGCTCCGGCAGCGGCACCTTCTTCCCCGTCAACGGCGCCATCACCCTGCTGGCCACCAGCGGCACCTTCGTCAGCCAGTACGTGCCGGGCACCGTCACCACCGAGTCCGAGTTCGTCCACACCGTGAAGGTGACCAACGAGGCCGGCCACTCCGTCACCACCACCTTCAGGACGCGGGTGAAGCCGGCCGGTACCACCACCGGCGTGGGCAACACCGACGTGCTGGTGCTCTTCAACCCGGTCATCAACGGCGTGGACGGCAGCCGGCTGGTGGGCACGGGCAACGTCACCTTCACCGCCACCGTGGCGGATGACGGCCCCGCCGAAGCGCTCACCTACGCGTGGGGCTTCGCCCCGGCGGAGCCCTATACGCCGGTGCCCGCCTTCACCGCGCAGACCAACCCCACCACCCTCCAGCACTACACCACCAGCGTCCGCGGCCTGCTCACCCTGGCGGTGACGGACGGCAACGGCGGCACCACCACCCTGGAGTACGCGCTGACGCCGGACCAGTTCCCGGATGACCCGGCCGTGGACGGCCCGCTCACCGGCATCAACGCCATCCGCGCGGGTGAGAACCACACCTGCGCCCTCTTCAACAACGGCACGCTGCGCTGCTGGGGCCGCAGCCACCTGGGCCAGCTCGGCTACGGCAACACGCTCCCCGTCGGCACCACCGCCTCCAACCTGCCCTACAGCGTGGGGGACGTGGCGCTGCTCAGCCCGGCGACGCGGCTCGCCACGGGTGGCAACCACACCTGCGCGCTGCTCGACACCGGCCTGGTGCGCTGCTGGGGCAACAACCAGTACGGCCAGCTCGGCTTCAGCAGCACCGAGCACCTGGGCGACGGTGAGCCCATCGCCAGCTTCGGCTACGTCAACCTGGGCGGCAACGCGGTGAAGCTGGCCGCGGGCCTCGAGCACACCTGTGCCCTGATGGACACCCAGAAGGTGCGCTGCTGGGGTCGCAACCAGTACGGCCAGCTCGGCTACGGCAACACCCAGAACATCGGCGACAACGAGCAGCCCTGGCGCGCGGGCGACGTGGACGTGGGCGCGCCCGTGCAGGACGTCGTCGCGGGCGGGTACCACACCTGCGCGATGCTGACGGACGGCGCCGTGCGCTGCTGGGGCTATGGCGCCACGGGCCAGCTCGGCTACGGCAGCACCGTCAACATCGGCGACAACGAGAACCCCTCCACGGTGGGGAACGTGAATGTGGGCGGTCCCGTGCGGCAGCTCTCCGGGGGGCTCAACCACACGTGCGCCCTGCTCGACACGGGCCGGGTCCGCTGCTGGGGCTACAACCTCAATGGCCAGCTCGGCTATGGCAGCACCGGCACCGTCCTCCTGCCTGCCTCCGCGGGCGATGTGAATCTGGGCACGCCCGCCACCCGGGCGCTCCAGGTGGTCGCGGGCGGCGCCCACACCTGCGCCCTGCTGGATACGGGCGCCATCAAGTGCTGGGGCTACGGTTTGGACGGCCGGCTCGGCTACGGCAATACCACCACCCTCAGCGCGCCCTCCGCCTCCACGGTGAACCTGGATGGCGCCACCGCCTACCAGCTCTCCGCGGGCGGCGCCCACACCTGCGCCCTGCTGAGCACCGGCAAGGCCCGCTGCTGGGGCAATGGCGGTAACGGCCAGCTCGGCATCGGCAGCGCCGTGGACATCGGCGACAACGAATTGCCCACCGCCGACGTCGCCCTCCTGCCGCCCACGCCGTAGGCCATGTCTCCCGAGCGAGGGCCCGCGTTGCCGGGGCCCTCGCTTCCTCCTCTTTTCGAGCCCGGCCTACGGGCCCTCGCGGTGCGGTGTCTCCGCATCATCTTCCGGTGCCGTGACACCGCGCCGCGAGGGCCGCCGAGCGCCGGGCCCGTTCCCGTCTCAGTTGAAGGAGCCGCCTCCGTGATGAATCCCGCCGTCTCCCGCCCGCGCGCCCGAAGCCCGCTCGCCGCGCTGGCCGTCCTGCTCGCCGCCACCTGGGCCGCCACGGGCTGTACCCAGGCCCCCCAGGCCCCGGAGCCTGAAGACTCCGCGACGTCCTCCGTCACCATTCTCATCGCCGTGGACGAGACCTCCTCGGAGGCTCTGCCCTCGGGCCCGTCCGCCATGTCCCTGCGCCTGGGCGCCGGGACGGTGTCCGCGCTGGGCTTCTCCTTCGCGGACGTCACCAGCATCCAGGTGGACGTGAGGGACGCGTCCACGGGCAATCCCCTCTTCGTCAACATCGACCTGGCGCCCACCTCCACCGGGTGGGCGGGCACGCTTCCCACCCTGCCCCAGAACAAGCTGCTCACCTTCATCGCCCGCGCTCGCGGAGTGAATGTGGACGCGGACGCTGGCACGGGTGATTCCGTGCTCTTCAATGGCACCACGACGGTGGCGCTCACCTCCGCGCAGGAGACGGTGGGCATCACCCTGATTCCCATCAACGACGGCGCCACCATCGACCTGCCGCGCATCAGGAAGATCAGCATCCCCGGTGAGTTCTCCCTCGGGCAGAGCGGCAACATCACCTTCTTCGTGGAGGCGACCGCCAACAAGGCGCTGACCTACAGCCTCACCGCCGCCACCTCCGGCGGCAGCTTCCAGCCCGCCTCCGGCGGCTTCACCATGGTGAGCACCAGCGGCGCCTTCGTCGTCCGCTACGCCCCGCCCCTCACGCTGGCCACCACCACCGAGTTCACCCACGAGCTCAAGGTCACCAACCAGGAAGGCCACTCCGTGAGCACCACCTTCAAGACGAAGGTGGTGCCTCCGGACGGCTCGGGCGGCTCGCCGGGGAACACGCCTGGCGTGCGCGTGGTCTTCAACCCCGTCATCAACGGCCTCGCCGCCAGCCGGACGCTCGGGACGAACCGGGTCACCTGGACGGCCACCGTCGCGGACGACAAGCCCCTCAATGCGCTCGTCTATGCGTGGAGCTTCGCGCCGACGGGCACCGTCACTCCGGCCCCGGCCTTCACCGCGCAGACCAACCCCACCGTGCTGCAGGGCTACGCGCCCACGCTGGAGGGCACGCTGACGCTGGAGGTGACAGACGGCGACGAAGGCAAGACGACGGTGAAGTACCTGCTCGCGGCCAACCAGTTCCCGGACCAGCCGGGACAGACTGGCGGCACCACCGACATCGCGCAGCTCCGGGCGGGTGACTCGCACACCTGCGCGCTCCTCAACGACGGCTCCGTCCGCTGCTGGGGCCTGGGCACCCTGGGCCGCCTCGGGTATGGCAACACCGACACCATCGGAGACAACGAGTTCCCCTCCTCCCGGGGAGCCATTCCCCTGCCGGAGAAGGTGTCCCAGCTCGCCACGGGTGGCAATCACACCTGCGCCCTGCTGAACAACGGCCTGGTGCGATGCTGGGGCTTCAACCAGTACGGCCAGCTCGGCTACCGCCACATCAACCACATCGGCGACACCGAGCCCGTCACCAGCATGGGGCATGTCAACCTGGGCACCCAGGCCATGCGCATCACCGCTGGCGCCAATCACACCTGCGCCCTGCTCACCAACAGCAAGGTCCGGTGCTGGGGCCACAACAGCAGCGGGCAGCTCGGCTATGGACATACCAACAACATCGGTGACGACGACGAGCCCTCGTCCGTGGACGTCCAGGTGGGCGCTCCGGTGCAGGATGTCTTCGCCCGAGGCAACCACACCTGCGCCCTGCTCCTCTCCGGCAAGGTCCGCTGCTGGGGCGCCAACAGCTATGGCCAGCTCGGCTACAGCAATGGCGGGAGCGCCATCGGCGACAACGAGCATCCGTCCTCCGTTGGAGACGTGAACCTGGGAGGGACTGTCATCCAGCTCGCCCTGGGTACCAACCACACCTGCGCCTTGATGGACACCGGTGCCGTGAGGTGCTGGGGCTACAACGCGAACGGCCAGCTCGGAAACGGCAGCACCAGCACCACCGTCAACCCCACCGCCACCGACGTGGGCCTGGGCGCGGGCAACAAGGCCATCCAGGTGGCCGCGGGTGACAGCCATACCTGCGCTCTGCTCGGCTCGGGTCTCATCAAGTGCTGGGGCCTGGGTAGCAGCGGCCAGCTCGGCTATGGAAATGCGACCCAGTTGCTTGTGCCTCCGAGCAACCACACGGGCCTGAACAACATCCCCGCCTACTTCCTCACCGCGGGCGCCACCCACACCTGCGCCCTCCTCACCAACGGGAAGGCGCTCTGCTGGGGCGCGGGCGACAACGGACAGCTCGGCTACGGCAACACGAACTACATCGGCGACAACGAACTGCCCTCCACCGTGGACGGTGTCCCGCTGCTGTTGCCGTGACGCAGCCCCGGTGAGTCCGAAGAGGGAGGGGCCCGGGCACCGTCCCCGGCCCTTCCCTCTCGCACTCCCCCCCACGCCAGGAACCCCGCATGAACCAGCAGTCCTCTCCGCGGACGTGGCTCCGGCACATGCGCGGGGCCCTGCTCCTCCCGCTCCTCCTCGCCACCGCCTGCGCCCGTCAGGACGTGTCGCCCCTGCCGCCTTCACAGGACGCCGAGGCCCGCTTCTCCATCCACATCGACGAGCCCCTCGCGCCAGCCGCTTCCACCCCACGCGAGGTCTCCCGCCTCCAGGTGGACGTCTTCGAGCAGGGCCACGCGGACACGCCGCTGCTCACCGACTTCGAGCTCACCTCCACCGCCGGAGCATGGTCCGGCGCCCTCACGTCCCTTCCTCGCGGCGAGGCGCTGACCTTCTTCGCCCGCGCGTACCGCTCCGACGGCTCGCTGCTCTTCAGCGGCTCCACCGACCAGCGCCTCACCACGGACTCCGAGCAGGTCATCATCGGCCTCGCCACATCCAAGGCTGGAGCACCCTCTTCCCTCCCCCTCATCAAGCGCATCAGCCTCCCGCCGGAAGTGCAGTCCGGCCACGGCGGCGGCAACATCAGCGTCTCCGTCGAGGCCACTCCTGGCGAGCGCCTCACCTGGTCCATCACCGCCGACGCCACTCCGAACAGCGGCGCCTTCTTCCCCGCCAGTGGCACCCTCACCTTGCTGGGCGCCGCAGGCACCTTCGTCAGTCAGTACGTCCCGCCCCTCGTCGCCGAGAAGACCGACTTCGTGCACACGGTGAAGGTCACCAGCGCCTCGGGCCACTCCGTCACCGCCACCTTCAAGACGAAGGTGAAGCCCCGGGGCCCCACGGACGGCGTGAAGGAGACCTCCGTCACCGCGCTCTTCAACCCTGTCATCCATGCGCTCGACGGCCAGCGCCACGCCCTCACCGGCGATGTCAGCTTCACCGCCACCGTCACCGATGACACACCCGAGGACCGCCTCAGCTACGCCTGGAGCTTCGAGCCCGAGGGCCACGACGCGCCCCCGCCGTCCTTCTCGCACCCCACCAACCCCACCACCCTCCGCCCCTACTCGCCCGCCTTGCGCGGCCGGCTGAAGCTCGCCGTCACCGACGTGGACGGCGGCACCACCACGCTCGAATACCGGCTGGCCCCCAACCAGTTCCCCGACGAGCTGGTGTTCCCCTATCTGCTGAGCAGCCTCCACACGGGAGCGAGCCACTCCTGCGCGCTCTTCGCCCATGGCGCCGTGCGCTGCTGGGGCGACAACACCTACGGCCAGCTCGGCCATGGCCACACCGTCACCGTGGGCGACGACGAGCCGCCCTACACCGCGGGCGATGTCCCGCTGAGAGGGAAGGCCGTGCAGCTCGCGCTGGGGGGCCACCACACCTGTGCCCTGCTCGACTCCGGCCTGGTGCGCTGCTGGGGCAACAACAGCCACGGCCAGCTCGGCTACAACCACTCCGGCCACGTGGGCGATGACGAGTCCCTCGCGAGCCACGGCTTCGTCAACGTCGGCGGCAACGTGGTGAAGCTCGGCGCCGGTGAGTCCCATACCTGTGCCCTGCTGGACTCGGGCCACGTGCGCTGCTGGGGCCGGAATCAGGCGGGACAGCTCGGCCAGGGCCACACCCGAGACGTCGGTGACGACGAGCAGCCCTGGGAGGCGGGCGACGTCAACCTCGGTGGCCCCGCACAGGACCTCGCCGTGGGCTGGCACCACACGTGCGCGCTGCTCGCGGACGGACGGGTGCGCTGCTGGGGCGACGGTGCCCATGGCGCGCTTGGCCTGGGCCACACGCGCGACATCGGCGATGACGAACTGCCGTCTTCAGCGGGCTTCGTGGAGCCTGGCGAGCCCGTCTCGCGGCTGTCGGCCGGCGCCCAGCACACGTGCGCGCTGCTGAAGCGGGGCGCCGTGCGCTGCTGGGGCAGCGGGCCGACGGGACAGCTCGGACATGGGGGCACGCACCCAGTCCTCCGCGCCTCCGAAGCGCGCGACGTGGACCTGGGCTCGCCGTCGGACGTCGCCTTGCAGGTGAGCGCGGGCAGCCACCACACCTGCGCCTTGCTGAACTCCGGCGCCGTGACGTGCTGGGGCTACAACGCGGAAGGACAGCTCGGGCAGGGACACCGGAGCACGCTGTACGCACCGCCGCGCGCGCCGGTGGATTTGGGTGACGCCAGGGCGTGGGGACTCGCGGCGGGCGCCCGCCACACCTGCGCGCTGCTGAGCACCGGCGGCGCGCGCTGCTGGGGCAACAACGTCTCCGGACAGCTCGGGTACGGCCACACGCGGGCCTTGGGGGATGACGAGCCCCTCTCCGGCCTGGGCGACCTTCCCCTCACGCATCCCACGCCGTAGTCCCAGGCGCCCGCGTTGCTCCGCGGTGAAGCGCCGCTGAGGTCCACCGCAACGCCAGGGCCGGAAGTGCGCGCGTCGCCGCCCGCCCGCCTGCCCTCCTGGCGTCACGGCGTTGCGACACGCCCCATTGCCGCCTGCATTCCCAGGCACGACCGTAGAGGGACGGAGGATTCCACCATGGGCGAGCGCGACAAGAAGCAGCCAGGCATCCAGCCCCCAGAGGACTACTACGGGCACGAGAAGAATCCCCGCCGAGGAGCACGCGAGGAGGAACCGGAGCGGACCGGAACGCGCGCTCCGCCTCCCAAGGAGGACCCGGAGCACGAGCAGCACGCGCACGCCATCGACCCGGCCGAGCGCACGCCGGGCGCCATCCTCGACGACATACCGGACGGGGACGGCCCGCGCAGCGACGCCGGCACCAACCCGCTCCCCGAGAGCTACTGGGCCGGCTACCCGGGGAACCACGAACCCGACAAGCACTGACGTCGACCCGCCGTTCCCGACAGGCGCTCCAGCGCGACGGCCGCCCTGGAGCGCCTGCCTGCCCCACGCCCCACGGTTGTCTGTCATGCAAAGCATTGGCGGTGAATCAGCCCACACCCCGGGGTTGATCCACGCCTGGACCTCCCGAGTCCTCCCCCGCTCCCCCGACATGCCCGCGTCCGCGCGTCCGCCAGCCCTGGTTTCCCTCTCGGGAGGCCACCCCGCGAGCACGCCGCGCCGCGCTCGGAGCCCCGCGCCCCGACTCCATCCCCATCCCCGCGAGCCCGCTCCCTCCCCCCGAAGTCAGGTCTCCCAACCGCGACCTACGCGGCCCGTCACACCCGTGATTTCAGGCACTCATGCTGTCTCATGAATGTCAGCCCCCCTCTGTACTGTGTGGACATTCGCCAGCACCCAGGGGGAACAATTCCATGGCGGAAATCCGTGAGCTGCCGCGTGTCTCAGTCAACAAGCTGGGTGAGTACCTCACCGCGACACCCGCGCGCCGTAAGCGCATCATCTACGACCAGAAGCACCCGCCGGAGCAGCAGTACCTCCGCTATCCGGAGGCGTCGCATGCGATTACCGACTTCCTCTGTCGCGGGCAGGACCTGTCCATCCTCCGGGACCACCATCGCCGCTTCGCGTGCAGCGTGCCCCAGACGGAGTTCGAGGCGCAGCGCCTGCAGCTGTGCTCGGAGGCGCTCGAGCGCTTCGCGGACCTGATGCCATGGCTCGACCTGAATGAGACCATCGTCAGCGCCGTGGGCGCCGAGCCGCCGGTGCTGGAGATGGCGGGCGTCACCATCAGCGTGCGTCCGGAGGTGGTGCTCCAGCGCATGGACAAGCATGGCAACGCGCGCGTGGGGTTGATGAAGCTCTACTTCTCCAAGCACACCCCGCTGGACGAGCGCTCGGGCCAGTACATCGGCACCATGCTCCAGCGCTTCGCGGAGCAGCACCTGTGCCAGCTCGGGCCGTGTGACCACCGCCTCATCCAGGTGGTGGATGTCTTCGCCGGCACCATCTTCACCGCGCCCCGGGCCCACATCCGCCGGCTGAGCGACGTGGTGCTCGCCTGCGAGGAAATCGCCGAGCGCTGGTCCGTCCACTGACGGCCGGCCCACGCGGGTGCACTCCGGGGCCCGCTGCCGGCCCGGAGCCTGGGAAGCAGCTCCGGGCCGGGGACTCCCGCGGTGCTACGGCTGGATGTTGAAGCGGAGGGTGAGCGGCACGCCCCCCAGGCCGGCCGCGCTGGCTTCGCTGTACGGCGTCGCCGTCAACACGTGCGTCCCCGTGGTCGGCACCGGCGCGGTGCCATGGAGGTCGTACACCGAGGCGTTGTCGGTGGACGCGGTGCCGTCGAACACGAAGCGCACGCTGCCCACCGTGGCCGGATAGGTATTCGCCCGGATGTTGATGCGGGTGAGGCCCAGCTCCGCCAGGCGGATGACCTGGCCGTTGCGGAGGGGATTGGCGGAGGGCACGGGCTGGTTCGTGTCCGCATTGTAGAGGACGAACTCATTCACGGCGCTGACCGCGTTGGGCAGCGCCGGGGCGGTGGCCGTCACCGTGACGGTGTTGCCGCTCAGCGTGCGCACCTCGAAGCCCGCGAAGCCGTCCTCCGGGTACAGCCGCGCCCAGTCCTGGAGCGCGCGCAGGGCGTACAGCTCGCCCAGGCGCACCGCGTGGTCATGGTCGCTGCGCCAGTGCACGCCAGCGAAGAGCCGCGCCACGCCGATGTTGCTGGCCAGCTTGTCCAGCTCGTTGAACATCGTCAGCGTGCCGCCGTAGGGCACCAGCGCCGTCCCCGTGGAGTTGGGCACCTGCGGGTTGATGATGGGGAAGTCCGCGTAGAAGGCCTTCAGCACGGTGATGCCCGCGCCCATGTACGTGGAGTGGCCCGAGGCATAGGCCGGGTGCACGGGGCTGCCCTCGGGGAACGTCTGGGGGAGCAGGTACGTGCCGCCCCCCAGCCCCCGCTCCGCGTTGCGGGCCGCGTTGCGCGCGAGGACCAGCGGTATCACCGCCGAGTTCAGCAGCTGGGCCGGCAACGGATAGACGCGCGCATTCGTCAGCGTGTTGTGGACCCGGCCGCCGTACTCCTCGGGACGCAGCCGGCGGTGCACCTGCCACTTCTGGAACCACTGCGCGCGCAGCGACGTGGTGGTCACCAGCGCCGTGAGCGCCTGGGTGTCGCCGTTGCCGAAGGTGACGAAGGGCTCCTGCTTCGCGTAGGCGCTGTAGGGGTTGTTGGCGTCGAATGCCCGGGGCGAGGCCTTGGGGTCCGAGTCGTACCGGCCATTGGGCAGGAAGTCCCCCTGGCGCGCCATGAGGAGCGCGGCATTGAGACTGGCCTGGAGCGGATAGTCGAAGTGCACCCACTCGGCCAGGTCGCGCCCGTTGCGGATGTAGCGCCGGGTGTCGTCCAGGTCCTCCAGCGTGTCCACCGGGTCCGCGGGCGCCGCGCCGTTCTGGATGTCGAGCCACTCACCGTAGGCGGTGACGCGGTCGTCTCCCGCGAAGCGCGTCCAGATGCGCTGTTCCATCGGCTGATGGGCGGTGGGCTCCACCACGCCGCCATCCGTCGCGGGAGGCGGGTTGACGTCCGACTCCGTGGCCAGCGGGCCGCCGCCAAACGGAATCGACTTGTAGAGGAACTGGGAGACGAACGGGCCCTGCTCCGCGCCGGAGGACTCCGCGCGGAAGAGGGTGGCCGCCGCCACCAGGCCGCTGTTGTTCTTCGCGCCGCGGTAGTGGGCGAGGCTGTTCAGCTCATTGATGGCGTTGGTAATCGTGGAGTTGCCGCTGTACTGGTCGAAGCGCACGTCGCGCACCAGGGACATCCAGTACAGCTCCGTCATCTCCCCTGAGACCTCGGCGCTGTCGAAGTCCGGAGCGGGCCGCAGGGTGAGGGCCTGGGGGTCCGCGCCTTCCAGCACGAAGGCGAAGCCCGCCTGCGGGTTGACCAGCCTGCGCTCCCCGCCGAGCAGCACCGCCTCCAGCGCCGTGGGGCTCCCGGAGAGCAGCGCGTTCAGCAGCGCGTCGTACTGCGTGGCGTTGGGCTCGCCAACCGCGTCATGTGGCAGGCCCTTGGAGAAGGTGGCCCACCGGCCGAAGTCGGCGAGGTCGTTGTTGTTGGCATGGGTCGGCACCGGCCGGCCGCGCTGGTACGCGGAGGCCGCGTCACGCACCGCCCTGGCCGCGTCGGGACGGTTCGCGTCGTTGACGACCTGTGCCTGCGCGCTGGCCGTCAGGAGTAACAGCAACCACGGTGCGGAACGGAGGAGTGCTCTCATCGGTGTCTCCGGAGTCGGGGGGGGTAGGACACCTGGGCACAGTCGAGGTGTGGGGGCGCGCGGAGGACCAGGCGAGACAATCGCTCACACGAAAGTCTGATGATTCAGACGTGTATCGAACCAATTATTGCACTGTCGTTGCATTTACATATCAACTATCGACAGCTCACCAATACGGGCCTGGAGTTGCAGGGCTTGGCGTGAGTCAGCGTTTTCGCGCGGCGCTTCTTGCAACTGGCGAGGCGGAGTCCGCCGGAGTCCGCCGGAGCCTCGGAGGCGTCCCTGAAACGCGGCGGCCGGCCAGGCATCCGAGCGGCTGCGCGCCAGCGGACGGCGCGCGGGGGCGGCGGTTGTCGCGGCGGGCCACCTTCCTCACTGTGAGATGACGGCGCCTTCCGGGCGCGACAGGACGGTGACCGGTGCTCGCAGCACTGTGGGACAAGCGCGCCGTGCTCGTGTCGGGCAAGGGGGGCGTGGGGAAGACGACGCTGTCGGCGGCGCTCGCGGTGGCAGCCGCGCGCTCCGGCCGGCCGGTGCTGCTGGCGGAGCTGGCACCGGACGAGGGCGGCCCCTCTCCCCTGGGCGCGCTGGTGGGTGCGCGGGACGCGGGCCCGAAGGTGACGGAGGTGCGGCCCGGGCTCCACTTCGTGCGGCTGGCGGCGTCGGAGGGGCACCGGAGCTTCCTCCAGGACACCCTGCCCCTGCGCTGGCTGGCCGAGGCCGCGCTGCGCTCGCGCGCCCTGCGCCGCTTCCTGGAGGCCGGCCCCGCGCTGCGGGAGATGGGGCTGCTCTACCAGATGCTCACCCTGGTGCGGCGCACCCGGCCGGATGGGCGCTTCGAGTTTCCCCTGTCCATCATCGATTTGCCCGCCACCGGCCATGCGCTGGCCATCGCCTCGCTGCCGCGCACGGTGCTGGCGGTCATGCCCGGTGGGCCCATTGGCCGCTCCGTGCGCGAGGGGCTCGACTTCCTCCAGGACCCGGCCCGCACCGCCGTGCTGCTGACGAGCCTGCCGGAGCCGCTGCCCGTCAGCGAGGCGCTCGCCCTGGCCTCGGAGCTGGAGCGGCTGGAGCTGCCGCTGGCCGCCGCCGTCCTCAACCGCATGCCCGAGGACCCCTTCACCCCCGAGTCCCGCGCCGCGCTCCAGCGGCTGCTCGACGCGCACGGGCCGCACCGTGGCACCCGTGCCCTGGCGAGGCTGGAGCGTGCCCACGCCGCCCAGGCCCGACTGGCCGAGGGACTGCGCGTGCCGCTGCTCACCCTGCCGGAGCTACCCGTCACCGGCCCGGAGCTGGTGGAGCGGCTCGCGGACGTCTTCGCTCCCATCCCGATGGGCGGCACGGCGCGGGAGGCGACGCCGTGAGCGCACGCAAGCTCTACGGGCTCCTCCAGGACCCGCGCGTCCTCGTGCCGTGCGACGCCGCGCGGGAGGCGACACCGTGAGCACCCGCAACCTCCGCCAACTCCTCCAGGACAAGCGCGTGCTGGTGCTGTGCGGTGCGGGAGGCGTGGGCAAGACGACGACCGCCGCCGCCCTGGGTGTCGCCGCCGCGCGCGCCGGACGCCGCGTCCTGGTGCTCACCATCGACCCCGCGCGCCGGCTCGCCGAGGCGATGGGCCTGCCGGAGAACGGCCCCGAGCCCACCACCGTCTCCCCCGAGCGCCTCTTCGCGGACGGCGCCTCCGGCCCGGGCCGGCTGGACGTGTGGATGCTCGAGCCGGGCGTCGTCTTCGAGCGCATGATTCACCGCCTCGCCCCCTCCCCCGAGGCGGCGCGCGCGATTGTCGAGCACCGCCTCTACCGCTTCCTCTCCGAGCTGGTCGCCGGCGTGCAGGAGTACGCCGCCACCGAGGCGCTGGACGACTTCCTCACCAGTGACCGCTACGAGCTCATCGTCCTCGACACGCCGCCCAGCCGACATGCGCTGGACTTCCTCGATGCCCCGGGGCGCCTGTCGCGCTTCCTCGATGAGCGCATCGTGGCCCTCTTCGGCCCGGAGGAGTCCTCGCGCCGCGGCCGGTTATGGCAGGGCGCGCAGGCGCTGGTGGGCCGCGTGCTGGACGGAGTGTTCGGCGCGGGCTTCGCGGGCGAGATGCGCGGCTTCGTCGGCGCCTTCGGTGGCCTCTTCGCCGGCATCCGCCTGCACACGGAGCGGCTGCGCGCGCGGCTCGCGTCACCCGACGCGGCCTTCCTGCTGGTGACGTCGCCCGAGTCCGCCGCGCTGCGCGAATCCGCCTTCTTCCGAGACACCCTCCTGGAGCGCGGCCTCCCCTTCGCCGGCTATGTGCTCAACCGGAGCTGGGCGCGTGACGACGCGCTCGCACACCCCGAGGCCCTGCTGGAGCACGTGGGCGAAGACGCGCACGCGGAGCACGGCGTGGCCGCCCTGTCGCGCCTCGCCGCCACGGAGCACGCACGCGCCGAGTCCCACCGCACCCTGCTCGCGCGACTCTCCGAGCACCTTCCCGCCGGCGCCTTCGCCGTCGCGGCTCCGGACGCTGGAGCGGAACTGGAAGAGTTCAGCGGGCTCGTACGACTGGGCGACGCGCTCGCGGTGGGATGAGCCCCTCCTTTCGGCGGTCAGCCTCCGTGCGTACGCTGTGTCGTGCCGGTCGCATCAGCGGCCGGCATTCCCCCCACACAGGAGCCACACGATGAAGACGACCAAGATGAAGACCATCAAGGAGCTGTTCGTGAAGGACCTGGCGCGCGTTCAGGGCGGTCAGGGCACCACGCCCACGACCCCCACCACCTCCTCCGACACGCTGACGTGTAACGCCCAGAAGCCCGAGACCACGCAGGCGTGCTGCGAGGAGGCGAACGACAACTGCTGTTTCTGAGCGCCGTCTCTCGCCGTGGCTGAACCCGCGCGTGTCCTCACCCGAGGGCACGCGCTTTTTCATGTCTCATCCCTCATACGCGCTGTCTCACACCACCCATGCTGGCAGCACGGAACGACCCGAAAATTCGAGTGAATACGTATCGAATTCATCACGCCGCCGACCGCGAGCGCGGTTCGCCGGCACCCAGACCCACGGAGGGGGAGCACACCATGAAGACCACCAAGACGAAGACCATCAAGGAGCTGTTCGTGAAGGACCTGGCCCGCGTTCAGGGCGGTCAGGGTGCCGGCGACACGTGTGAGCCGCCCCACAAGCCCATGCCGCCGAACACCACCCTCGCGTGCTGCGAGGAGGCGGACGACGGCTGCTGCGTGGTGGAGTGAGTCCGGCCCACGGACGGGGCGGACAGGGCGGGCTCCGCTTTCGGGGGAGAGCGCGCTGACGCAGGGGAGAGCTTCGCCCTTCCGCCCCATCCCTGGGTTGGAGACAGAATCTCCACACGAGGCGCGTGCCCTCCACCCGGGGGCACGCGCTTTGTCTTTCCACGCCCGGCCCGCGCCCGCGTCAGTCCGCGGTCAGTGTCGGCCACGCGGCAGCATCGATGTCCGCTCGAGGGCGGCCTGCCTGCTCGCTCGCCGGGGAGAGGACAGTCCCCACGAGGCCCCGGCCGGGAACCCTTGGAGACCCGCCAGCTCGTCGCCACCCTTCCTGCCCCAACCCTGAACTCGCTGGAGGCAGCGTCATGGCCCGAACCCTGGACAACGGCAAGGACGACACCCGCAACGCGCAGCGCAACCCGCCCCCGGAGCCCGGCACGTACCGGAGCCCCGACGTGGCGCCGCCCGGCTCGCGCGAGCGCGGTGAGTCCGACCTCACCGGGTGGAATCCCGCCCGCGACGAGGAGGCCTCCGCGCGCCAGGGCCGCTTCCACCGCGCCGCGTCCCTGCGCATGGCCCAGCCCCGCACCAACGTGGACGACGGCGCCGGCTTTGGCACCCAGCGCACCGGCATGATGAACATGGACGACCGCGACGCCGCCTGGGAGGGCGCCGAGTACGGCACCGGCCCCTACGGCCGCGACAACCGCGATGGCCGCAGCGCCACCGGCCGCGGAGACCGTCGCGACATGGGCATGCAAGAGAACGAGCTGCCCCCGCAGCGCGCGGACTACCGCCCGTGGAACCGCCACGGCTACGGCGGCGAGGAGCCCCGCGAGACGCAAGGCCCTCGCACGGAGCCGTACCGGGATGAGCACTCGCGCTCCCACTACCGCGAGGAGCGCCAGCGCACGGAGGAGCGCCAGCGCATGGGCGACCGCATGCGCGAGGACCGCAGCCAGTTCTACACCGCCAGCCCCAGCGGTCGCCCAAGCACGGGCACGGGGACGGACACCGGCACCGGGCGCCGCCGCTGGCAGCGCGAGCCGCTCACCGCGCGCGAGGTGATGACGCGCAGCGTCCGCACCGCGCGGCTCGACAGTCCCGTGCGCGACGTCGCTCAAATCATGAAGGACGAGGACTGCGGCGTCGTCCCCATCGTCAACGAGCGGGGCAGCCTGGTGGGCATCGTCACCGACCGAGACCTGGTGGTGCGCGGCTTCACTGGAGGCAAGTCGCCCGAGCAGCTCCGCGTCTCTGACGTCATGACGGATGACGTGGAGGCCGTGCTGCCCGACGAGAACATCCACGACGTCATCGCGCTGATGGGCCGCAAGCAGATTCGCCGCATCCCCGTGGTGGAGCGGGATGACCGCGTCGTCGGCATCATCTCCATGGGCGACATCGCCAACCGCGCCGACTACGACGAGGAGCTCCAGGAGGCGCTGGACCGCGTCTCGTCCAAGCGCTCCTTCTGGAGCCGGCTCAGCTAGCCAGCATGCGGGAGGGAGGGGCCAGCGCCCCTCCCCGCCCCGCAGGGACTTACTGCACGCCGTTGACGATGACGGCGTCGGGCGTCTCGGACACGGTGAACCTCTTGAGGGGCAGCGTGGCCGGCTCCCGCGTCACCTCGCCCTGCAGGGTGAAGGTGGAGGCGTGGCAGGGGCAGAACAGGTCCTTCTCCTGCGCGCGGAACTCCACCTCGCACTGCTGGTGGGTGCAGATGGAGTCCACCGCCGACAGCGTCCCGTCATCCTGCCGGAAGATGAAGATGCGCAGGCCGTAGCCGGTGGGCACGCCCGTCACCGCGCCGCCGTTGTTGCGCAGGTCCGGGAACTGGCTGAAGGGCAGCGTCACCTGCCCGTTCACCGCGGCCGGGAAGTTGTCCTCACCCGCGCGCAGGTTGATGCTCACCACGCGGGTGCCCGGGTTGTAGTCCGTCTTGAACGAGCGCAGCCCCACCGTGGCCGGCCGCTGCAGCACCGCGCCATCCGTCGGGCTGAAGCGCGACAGGTGGCACGGGCACACCACGTCCTTGCCGTCGAAGCCCAGCGGGCAGGCCACGTGCGTGCAGATGGAGGACACGGTGGAGAAGTCGTCCCGCCCGCCCTCGCTCTTGGTGTGCACCACCAGCAGGGGCACCGCCTCGCCCGGCACGCGCACGGTAATCGCGCCGCCCACCGGCTCCAGGTCCGGGTAGCGCGACACCAGCAGGTCCACCGTGCCGGCGGAGCTCGCCGTCACGTCCGTCACCGGCGCGGGGTTGATGTCCGGCGCGCACCCCGGCAACGCCGTGGCCGCCGCTCCCGCCGCGCCCGTACCCAGCACTCCCTTGAGGAACCCTCGACGCGACGTGCTCACGCCCCCTCCACCACGAAGACCAGCTTCGGCTCCAGCACCAGCTTGTCGTCCACCTTCTTCATCAGCAGTGACGGCCGCTCCACCTTGTGGCCCTCCAGGCTGACGTTGAAGTTCCCCGTGGCGGTGGCCTCCTTCTCGGAGGTGAACTGCACCGTCATGGGCACCTTCACGTCCTGCGTCACGCCGTGGAAGGTGAGCTTGCCCTCGAGGGTGACGTTCATCGTCGCCGGGAAGCTGGTTGGCGGCTTCACACCGTAGGCCTTGCCCTTGAACTCGACGAGGGGGTACTTCGCCGCCTCCGTCGCCTCCTGCATGTGCGCGTCGCGGTTGGAGTTCTCCGAGTCGAAGTCCTTCACCTTGGCGCGTACCTGCACCTGCAGCGTGTCGTCGGACAAGAACGCGGCGCCGCCGTCGCTGGGCGGCGCCTTGCCCACCACCTCGTGCAGCGGGTGGTGCAGCTTGTAGGTGAGCGAGCTGGCGTCCAGCTTCACCGAGTATTTGCGCACCAGCTTTGGCTTTGGTGCCGGTGCCGGCGCCTGCGCGGCGGCGGGCAGCGCGAGCAGCAGGGTGGCGAGCAGGGCAAGTCGTCGAGCAATCACATCAACCTCCAGGAAACTCCGGTCAGGACCTTGCGAAGCCGAACGGCGGCGGCGCGAAAAGATTCAGAAGAACAGCGTGAGCACACCCGCCGACACCGCACCCAGCGTCGTGTAACCGACCACCTGATGCGCGGTGGCCAGGTCCCGCTCCGACAGCCGGCCATACCGGTTGGTGGCCATGATGCCGAGGAGGACCTGCGCCACCATTCCCACGGTGGCGACCGTCATGAAGATTTTGTGGAGCGTGACGGTGTCCCACTGGAACTCCTTCTCGAAGGGCTCGGGGGCGAGCACCCCCAGCATCCCCACGGTGGCGAAAATCGCCGCGGTGCCGATGGCGAGCCCCCGGTGCAGGCCCAGCAGGTTGCGGTCATCCCCGCCGCCGCGGAACGAGTCGTTGAACTGGAGCTGCCCCACCACGGTGGTGGCGGCCAGTCCTCCCACGAGCGCGAAGCCCAGCCCCTGGTGCAGCTTGAGCATGGTGCGGCGCCGGCTGATGCTCTTCTCCAGCTCCGGGTCCACCTCCGCGGCGGCGGCCGTCTCCATGGGCTCCAGCAGGTCGAAGTCCATCGAGTCCGGGTCCGTCGTCGGCGTCTGGGCGGGCGGCTCCTGCTTCGGCGCGTCCTGGGCGAGCGGCTCCTGCTTCGGCGCGGCCTCCATGGGCTGGGCGGGCTGCATGGGCTCGGCCGGGGTGGCGGGCGCGGCCTGCTCCTCGTCCATGGAGGGCGCCGGAACTGGCTGGGGCGCGGGCCGCGAGCGCTTGCTCTTCGTGGCCTTCTTCTTCTTGGTGGCCTGACTCCACAGGGTGGGCTCGGTGCTGGCCTGGGCCCAGGCGGTGGAGGTGGACAGCAGCGACAGGATGACGACGTAGGCGATGAGGCGGGTCATCAGTTGTTTCCGTATGAGCGCAAGTCAGGCAGCCGGGTTCCGGCGGGAAGGATGGGGGCTCCCGGGCACATCACGTCCTCCGCTGCCCCGGCGTCCCGGGGCTGGGTCGCAGGTTACCCCGAGACTGTGGGGCAGGGCGATGTCGGAAAAGCGACGTCATGGACATCACACGTGAGGGGCGGCCTCGAGGGACGGGCGCATGGGCTCCCTGCCAGTGAGTGCCCCGGCGCGCCGGCTCCGGGACCGCGCGAACGACGGTAGCGCCCCGCCACGCCAGACGAAAGCTGCATGAGAGTCACGACTGTCTGTCGGGCACCGGGACCGTACTTCGGTCCATACCGCGCTTCCCGGGGTGTTCACTGACCACGGCGGGACTGACTTGCGCAGGACAGTCATCGCGTCCGGGGCCGGAAATTCGGCTCCGCCTGCGTTTCAGTAGACCCGTGCACCGCGCCCCATGCGCGGTGGGCATCGCGTATGGAGAAGCGCTGGCAGGGCACGCTGTTGGAGTTCCCGACCCATGAGCGCCGAGCCAGCGCCCGGGCGGAGCTCGCCACCGCGCGCATGCAGAGCCTCCAGGCCCTCACGCTCGCCCTGTCCGCGGCCCTCACGCCCCGGGACGTGGCGAGCGCCGTGGTGAAGGAGGCCGCGCGCGCGCTCCCCGCGGACGCGGGCGCCCTCTTCCTCCTGGACTCCGCCGGCACCGCGCTGGAGCTGGTCCACACCGTGTCCTACGACGCCACCATGAAGGCCGCCTTCGCGCGGGTGCCGCTGACGGCGCGCACGCCCATGGCCGAGGCGGTGCGCGGCGGAGTGCCGGTGTGGCAGGAGGGTGCCACCGTGCTCGCGGAGGAGTACCCGGAGGTGGAGGCCCTCGTCCGCACCGTGTACACCGGGGACTTCTCCTCCGCGTCCCTGCCGCTGATGGCGCGCGGGCGCGTGGTGGGGGTGCTGGCGCTCACCTGGCTGTGCGCGCGGGGCTTCGACACCGAGGAGCGCGCCTTCCTGGACATGCTGGCGCAGCAGGCCGCCATGGCGCTGGAGCGGGCCCGGCTGCTCGCCGCCGAGCGCCGCCAGGCCGAGCGCGCCGGCCTGCTCCAGCACGCCACCGCCACGCTGGCCACGTCCCTGGACGTGGGGCAGACGCTGCGCGGAGTGGCCCTGGCGCTGGTGCCCTCGCTGGGCGACTTCTGCATCATCGACGTGCGCGGGCCGGACCAGGAGGTGCGCCGCACCTTCCACGCC
This sequence comes from Pyxidicoccus trucidator, assembly GCF_010894435.1. NCBI lineage: Bacteria > Pseudomonadati > Myxococcota > Myxococcia > Myxococcales > Myxococcaceae > Pyxidicoccus > Pyxidicoccus trucidator. The sequence goes on from NZ_JAAIXZ010000019.1 coordinate 77,560, forward strand.
CTCTCCCCCGAGTCCGCCGCCCGGCTCGCCGCCAGCCGCGCCCACCCGGCTGACACCGCGGACGGCTCCGGCTGGGCGCTCGACTCAGGGCAGCCCGCCTTCCACCCCCGCGTGGACGCCGCGTGGGTGGAGCACCATGCGGGCGGCGAGGCCCAGCGCGCGCTGCTCCACGCGCTGGCGCCGTGCTCGTGGCTGTCGGTGCCATTGATGACGCCGGAGGGCGTGCTGGGCGCGCTGACGCTGGGCCACTCGCTGTCCGGGCGTCACCACACGGAGGAGGACCTCGCGCTCGCGCTGGAGCTGGCCCGCCGCGCCACCGCGGCCGTGCAGAACGCGCACCTCTTCCACCAGACGCAGCAGGCGCTGCGGCTGAGGGACGACTTCCTCGCCATCGCCAGCCATGAGCTGAACACGCCGCTGACGTCCCTCAAGCTGCAGCTGGCGCGCCTGCAGCGGGGCCCGGCGGACGAGGACGTGCGCACGCGCGCCTCGGCGGCCGTGCAGCAGGTGGACCGGCTGGGCCGGCTGGTGCGAGAGCTGTTGGAGGTGTCCCGCCTGTCCGAGGGCCGGCTGCACCTGGACCCGGAGCCGATGGACCTGGTGGAGCTGTGCCGCGAGGTGCTGGGCCGCTTCGGCAACGAGATGGCTCGCTCGGGCACCGCCGTGCACCTGTACGCCCCGGAGGCCGTGCCCGGCCTGTGGGACTGCGCGCGCGTGGACGGCGTGGTGACGCACCTGGTGTCCAACGCGCTGAAGTACGGCCAGGGCCAGCCGGTGGAGCTGGAGGTAACGGGCACGCCGGACGACTTCGCGAGGCTGGTGGTGAGGGACAGGGGCATCGGGATTCCTCCCGAGCAGCAGGCCCACCTCTTCCAGCGCTTCGGGCGCGCGGTGCCCCTGCGCCACTACGGCGGCTTCGGGCTGGGGCTGTGGTTCTCCCGGCAGGTGGTGGAGGCCCACGGCGGGCGCATCCACCTGGAGAGCGCTCCGGGCGTGGGCACCACCGTCACCGTGGAGCTGCCACGCGCACCGGCCGGGAGCTGAGGCGCGCGGCGCCCGGCACGGGGGGTGGACGGCTCACGCTGGCCGGGAGCTGAGACTCGCGGCGCCCGGCACAGGGGGTGGACGGCTCACGCCGGCGTGGTGCTGGGGACCTCCGAGCGGGCCCCGGTGTTGTGGGCCAGCTCCTGACCGAGCGCGTGCGGGTCGAAGTACGCGTAGAACCGGCTGATGCGGTCGCCGTCCCACTCGAGGATGGAGACGCCCTCGTAGGCGATGGCCGAGCCGTTGTGCGCGGTGCCCTGCGTCTCCCACTCGAGGGCCACGCGGTCTCCAGCCTCAATCATATTGCGGAAGGTGGACTTCACCTTGCCCAGCGTGCCCTTGTACTCCTTCCAGAACTGGCGCGCTCCAGCCGGGCCGGAGAAGACGCGGGGAGAGGCCGCGTTGCTCACCCGCGCGTCGTCACTGAAGAGGGACACGATGCCCTCCAGGTCGCCGTGCTCCTCCAGCTTCAACAGTGCGTCCACGAACCGCTGCGCTCGCTCCGTCGCCATGCGCTTCCTCGCTCGTCGTGAAAGGGGTTACACGGGGTTAGGGTGCACATGGGGGGTATGCGCTGCTCCCCCGTGAGCCTGCTCCCCTGTCCCCCAGGCGACGGCGGCGGGCGCCGACCGCGCGCGCTGGCGATAGAGTGTCCCCCGCCCTTCCCGCCCGCCATGTCCTCGTCCCGCCTCCAGTCCCAGCCGCCCGTGGCTGCCTCGTCCGAGGAAGCCTCGCTGGCCCCCTGGGCGCCCTCGCAATCGCTGCCAGAGCTGAGGGAGGCCCTGAGCTCGCCCGGCTTCGTCCAGGCCGAGGTGGATGCCCTCTTCGCGGCGCTTGCCCGGCCGCCCGGCGATGACGAGTCTCCCCGCGCCCGGGCGGACTTCCTCCAGTCGCTGGTGGAGCTGCCTGAGGAGGCGAGAGAGCGAACGGGGAGCGACGGACGCACGGTGCGCGCCGCGGCGGTGGAGGCCCTGCTGGAGCTGGGCTTCCCGTATGCGCTGGAGGTGCACCCGGACGTGCTCGAAGCCGTGCGGCTCGAAGCCCTCCGTCGGAAGGAGGGCTCGCGGGCACAGGGCGTCCCGGGCACGGGAGTGGGCCTCAGCCTGCTGGCCATGGTGGTCCAGCTCGTCATGCTGGCGATGTTCACCAGCCCGAGCACGTCCCACTCCCTGAGCGATGAGTTCACGATGGTTCGCATGGGACTGGTGGTCGTCCCACCGCTGATGGCCATCTTCGGCGGACTCACGGAGTCCCGGAAGCTGCGCAAGCTGGGCGTCGTCGGAATGACGGTGCAGGGGTTGGTCTGGTTGCTCGTCGCCCTCCTGCGGGCCTCGAACCTGGCCTCCCTCGGGCTGCTCCTGCTGGTCATCCCCTGGTACGTGCCCATGGTGGCCGCGTACCTGATGCGCGAGACATCGGAGCCCGGGGACGAGGCCCCGTCCGCTCCCGGAGCACCGGGGGCACCGGGGGCACCGGGGGCACCGGGGGCACCGGGGGCACCGGGAGCGTCCACATGAGCCGCACCCGATTCAGCACGCGTGCCGCCACCCGCGAAGCTCCGCTGAAGCCCGGGGCATCCATCGGCTACCGCTTCAGCTTCCCCGTCCACGTGTCCTGGTCCCAGCCTTCCCGCGCGTAGGACGCCCGCTTCGGCTCCGGGAGCGCATCCCAGGCCGTCCCCGCTGCCAGCTCGGCCGGGAGCGCGAAGACTCCGCGATGGTTCTTGTCGAAGGACTCGTGCACCCGCGCGGCTGACAGGCCCTTCATGTTGAAGCCGGCCTCGGCGGCCGCCTTGCTCCCCTCGCCCTCGAGCTCGGCGGAGACGCCGCCCCCGAACTCCGCGGTCTCACGATTGAGCGAGACGAAGGCCTGGGCGTACTTGCCCACGCCGAGGGACACCTTCACCTCGCCATCCGAGGCGTGGCTGAGCTCCGCGAACCCGAGGTTGAGCTTCGTCTCCACCTTCGCACTGCCCGCCGTGTCGCGCGTCACCTCGAGGCCCACAGGGCCACCGCTCACCGCGACTCCCAGCTCGCCCTTGAGGCCCACCTTCCCACGGGTGTCGACATGCGCCTCCGTGCCCAGCTTGAGGCCCTCGTGCGTGAGCTCCACCTGAGCGTGACTCCGGATGCTGCCCCCGGGTCGGTCGCCGGTCAGCTCCCGCTGCCGGGCGTTGACGGTCTGGTAGGCGCGGTTGGTCGACTCCGGCTTTCCGATACCCTGCCGCCACTGCGCCTCGAACTCCTTCCGGGCCGGGTCCTTCAATTCGAAGCCCAGGTCCACAGCCTTGAGATACGCCGCGCGGGGCTCACCCAGGGTGTGCAGTTCCTGGAGGCTCTTCGCCCCGTTGGCCGCGTCGGTGTAGCGGTCGAGGTACTCGGAGTGGGCCTTGTAGAAGGCGGCGCCCGCGTCGATGGCGTGGGCGTTCACCGCGCCGCGCAGCGACTCCGGCAGCCTCGCGTCGTTGCGGAAGAAGTCCGGCGCTGCCGGGTAGCCCAGGGGCCCCGCCGGAGCCTCACCCTTTCGCCGCTGGAGCATGCCCTTGGACTCGGCTTGCTCCAGGAACGCCCGCCGCGTGTCCGGGTCCTGCGCCTTCACGTACTCGCCCAGCAGGCCGTCGCGCTCCATCCGCTCCAGCGCAGCGCGGTAGGCCCCCGGCTGCAACGTCCCGAGCGCTGTGTGGACCGACTTCACGTCGCGGCCAGTGACGGCCCAGTCCGTGAGGCTCCGCGTCAGGTGCGACTGGATTCCCGAGTACACCTCGGCGGGTACCTCGGGCGAAGACGGTTGCCGCAACCGGCCACCTGTCGCGGCCAGCTCGCCCGCGGAGAACGACGGGCCGGAGGACGTAGGCGCGCTCCCGGGGTCCTGCTTCGTGGATGAGCGAGCCGGAGGTCCGTCATAGGCGCGGACCTCGTTGCGCGTGGCGGGAGCAGGGGCCTGTTGAGCCTTCGCCCGGGGTGGAGCAGGTGCCGCACCGGCCTCCGTGGGAGTGGTGTCGATGGGGACAGGGGTGCTGCCGGTAGGGTCGATTCGGGACATGGGCGCGCTCCGGAAAGGAACGCCCTGCCCATTGCAGCGGATGGACCAGGGGCTGGCCCTCTATGACCCGAGGCCAGGAGGTCGCATCCTCCGGACGCGGGTCTCCGTCGCGAGACTCACCCCTTCACCCCTGGCCCCGGGACGCCGGACACGTGGAACGAACGTTCCTTCCACGAACACCTGCCTCCCGGGGCACTTCCGCGTCCCTCACCCGGTCCACCGCGAGCCCCGAAAACACAGCGAGGACCGCGGCCTGACGGCCCACGGTCCTCGCGTGATGACAGTGCCTTGACGGCGTGGCGCTAGAACACGTCCTGCGCGCGGCGGTAGTACGCCTCGCGGTCCGCCATGCCGTTGTAGCCACCGTTGATGCGGCGGGTGACCTCGCGGAAGTTGCCCGCGTCCGCGTAGCTGTTGAGGTTGCGCGACTGCCAGTACCAGCCGGCGATGCGGAACGCGACGTCCGGGTCCTTGGCGCGCGCGGGGTTGCCCTCCAGGTCGATTCCCAGCGCCTGGCCCGCGGCCCGGTAGTTGGCGCGGCCGGTGAGCTGGATGGGCCCACGGCCCTTGTAGCGCACGCCATCGCCCGGCTGCGTGTTGCCCAGGTCCCTGCGGCCCTCGTACGCCGCGCCCGAGGCAATCTCCTCCATGTAGCGAAGCTGGCCGCTCTCGTGCGCCAGCTGCGCCAGGAACATCGCCTTGCGCTGGGGCGTGGTGATGTTCGCCTCCGCCATGGCCTGGTTCAGGTGGGGCAGGTACTGCTCCGCCTTCGCCTGCGACAGGTTCGGCATCACCCCGCGCAGCTGCGCCACCGTCACCCCGGCCGAGCCACCCGGCGCCGGCTTCGGCCCGCCCACGCCACCCACCGGCGGCGGGTTGGAGGGCCGGCCCGGCGCCGCGCCGCCGCCCGGAATCGTGAGCTTCTGGCCCACGTAGATGAGGTTCGGATTGCGGATGCCGTTCGCCTGCTGCAGCGCGCCCACCGACGTACCGTGCCGACCCGCGATGCCGCTCAGCGTGTCGCCCGAGCGCACCGTGTAGCTGGAACCACCGCCGCCGCCAGAGGCCGGAGCGCTCGGCGCCGCGCCGCCGCTGCCCGGAATCGTCAGCCGCTGCCCGGCGAAGATGCGGTTCGGATTGGAGATGCCGTTCGCCTGCGCCAGCGCAGCCACGGTCGTCCCGTGCCGACCCGCGATTCCACTCAGCGTGTCACCGGACTTCACCGTATAGCTGGAGCCGCCCGAGCCGCCGCCCGTGGCCTTCGGCGCATCGAAGCCGTCCACGACGAGCTTCTGCCCGGCGTAGATCTTGTTCGGGTTGGAGATGCCGTTGGCCTTCGCCAGCTTGTCCACCGACGTGTTGAAGCGCCGGGCAATCGCGCCAAGGGTGTCGCCGGAGCGGATGGAGTAGGTCGTCACGAAGGGGGGCTCCTGGGGGGAGGAGGAATTTGCCTACATTGTCGCTGTCACTGAGAAAGTGTTGCGTCCCCCCGGTCGATCCTTGATTCCGCAATCAATCCGCTCTCACTGGACGGGAGCGGTGGAGGCGCGGAGGCGCTCCTTCAGCGCCCGGGCCTCGTCCGAGTCCCGCAGCCGCACCAGCGTCTGCACGTAGTACGCGAGGGCCCAGAGGTTCTCCTCGGGGATGGCGCCCTTCCACGTGGGCATGGCCGCGCCGCCGACGCCCGCGGCGATGACGAGGTAGAGGTCCTCGCGCTGGCGCTCGGCGGTGTAGGGCGCGCCGTCCACCTTCTCGCCCTCGGGCCACACCGTGCGCAGCGGGTGGAAGAGGAAGTCCGGCGGCAGCAGCTTCTGCGTCTGGGTGGGCTCGCCCTTCGCATCGACCTGCACCGGGTGCTGCGAGTCCCTCGGCTGCGCGGTGTACGGGTCCACCCGGGACAGGTCCACCTTGCGGCCCAGCGCCTTCTCCATCAGCCCGGCCCACTCCGCGCGCGGCAGGTACGCCACATGGCAGCTCGCGCAGCCCGCGTTGCCCGCGCCCGCCACGTGGTAGGCGACCTTGCCGCGCTCCACGGCCTCGGACTCGCGGCCCTTCCACGGGTCCGGCGTCGGCGCCAGCGGAGTGCCCGGCGCTTCCTCCTTCCAGCGCGGGCTGAAGGTCTTCAGGTACTGCACCACCGCGTCCAGGTCCGACTCGGGCACGTCCCAGGCGAACATCGGCGTGCCGTGCAGCCCCCGGCGCAGCGTGCGCTTCAGCGCGTCGTCCGTGGGCAGCTCGCCCGCGGCGACTCCGCCGAACTTGAAGAGGCCCTGCCGGAAGCTCCGGGGCACCGGCCGCATTCCCCGTCCCGCCGGGCCCTGCCCGTCCCCGAGCACGCCGTGGCAGGACTCGCAGTAGTGCGTGTACACCGCGTGCCCGCGCGACAGCGTCTGCGCCGGCACCACGCGGCCGTCGGCCAGCTTCAGCGGCTCGAAGGTGGGCGTGGGCCTGGAGCGGCAGGCCGCCATGGTGAGCGCCAGGAGCGTGAGCACCAGCGCCATGTGCGGTGGAGCCCGGCGGGTGGGAAGCGGGAAGGCCGCGTGGCGAGGAGTCATGGGAGGTACACCGCCGCGAAGAGGAGCAGCCACATCACCGTCACGAAGTGCCAGCCGAGCGCATGCCGCCGCAAGGCGTCCCGCACGTCCACGCCCCGCCTCAAGCGCACGGCGGAGACGAACACCCCCGTGACTACCGCGAGCATGTGCAGCGCATGCAGCGCCGTGAGTCCGTAGAAGGCGGAGGCGGGCACGCCGTCGTCGGGGATTCGCAGGTGGTGGTTCCACCACGCGATGTGCGTCATCCAGGCCTGCCCACCCACGAAGCCCAGGCCCAGCACCAGGATTGCTTTGAGCACGCGCAGAAGCCGTCGCGCGCCATCGGAACCGATGAACACGCTGCTCGCCGCCCGGTGGAGTCCGACGCTCCCCACGATGAGGGACAGCCCCGGCATCGCGAGCACCAGCAGGTGGACGGGCAACGGCGGCCATGGCTCGCGCATGCGGTACCAGCCCACCGCGAAGAACAGCGAGACGAAGAACATCGTCCACGCCGCGAGCCCCAGCACCGTACCGAGCCACCGAGTGGCCGACTCCTCGTGAGACACGCTGGACGCAAGAGGGAGCCCTGGCACCGGAGTCTTCACGCCACACCTCCCGACGTGGCCACGCCACCCACGCCCAGGCTCCGGCCGTCGCCCGTGTCATCCAGGGCTGGCGCGTCCACCGCGGCGTCCGGCAGAGTCTCCGCCTGTCCAATCCAGTCCTTGCCCAGCACCTCCAGCACCTCGGGCTGGGACAGCGCATGCGGCCCGCGCAGCACCACGGGCACGGGGTCATAGTTCCCTGCCGGCGGCGGGCTCGGCGCGCACGTCCACTCCAGCGTCCCCACCTTCCAGGGGTTCGGCCCCGCCACCCGGCCCCTGCGCAGCGTCCACACCAGATTCACGACGAACAGCACCTGCGCCGCTCCGAGCAGGAACGCGCAGGCCGACGTCCACTGGTTCAGCGGCAGCAGGTGCTTCAGGTACGTGTACTGGTACGGGTCATACAGCCGCCGGAGCTGCCCCGCGTAGCCCGCCGCGAGCTGCCCGCCGAACACGCCGACGAACAGCACCGCGCTCGACACCACGTGCGCCTTCGCCAGCCCCTCGTGCATCGCCCGCCCGAACATCTTCGGGAACCAGAAGTAGAGCCCGGCGAAGACGGCGAGGAAGCTCGCCGCGCCCATCGTCAGGTGGAAGTGGCCCACCACCCACAGCGTCCCGTGCAGCGGCACGTCCGTGGCCACCGCGCCCAGCGACAGCCCCGTAATCCCGCCCAGGCCGAACACCCCCATGGAGCCCAGCGCCGCCAGCATCGGCGCCGTCAGCCGCACGCTGCCGCGCCACAGCGTCATCAGCCAGTTGAGGTACATCACCTCCGCCGGCAGCGAGATGAGCAGCGTGAGCACCATGAACGTGCGCCCGAGCAACGGCGACATCCCGCTCGTGAACAGGTGGTGCGCGTACACCAGCCCGCTCAACGCCGTCACCGTGCCCATGGCCCCCGCCGTCAGCCGGTAGCCGTGCGCGGGCTTGCGGCTGAAGAAGGCGACGAAGTCCCCCACCATCCCCCAGGCGGGGAGAATCAGGATGTAGACCTCCGGGTGGCCGAACAGCCAGAAGAGGTGCTGGTACACCACCGGGTCGCCGCCCCCGCCCACCGCCGCCGCGCCCGCGATGAAGAACTGCGTGCCCAGCAGCCGGTCCATCAGCAGCAGCGACGTGGCCGCCGCCAGCACCGGCACGAACAGCACGTTGAGCACCGAGGCGAAGAACAGCCCCCACACCGTCAGCGGCAGCCGGCCCCACGTCATCCCCGGCGCCCGGCACCGCACCACCGTGACGACGAAGTTGAGCCCGTACAGGAACGCGGACGCCGCCGCGCACAGCACCGCCACCGTCACCAGCGTCTGCCCCAGGCCCGGCGTGAAGGCCGGTGTCGACAGGGGCGGGTACGCCGTCCACCCCGCGCTCGCCGGGCCGAGCCGCACGACGAACGAGGCCAGCACCAGCGCTCCGCCCAGCGCGTAGAGGCCGAAGCCCAGCACCGACAGCCGGGGGAAGGCCAGCCCACGCGCGCCAATGGCCAGCGGCAGGACGAAGTGCCCCAGCGCGCCGAAGAGCAGCGGCGTCACCGCGAAGAAAATCATGATGAGGCCGTGCATGGTGAACACGGCCGTGTACGCGGGCGGAGTCAGCGCGCCCCGGGACTCGGGGAGCGCCCAGGCCAGCCCCGGCACCGGCTGTCCCGGCCAGGCCCACTGCCAGCGGATGATGAGCGCCAGCAGCCCCCCGAGGAGCAGGAAGCCCAGCCCGCCCCACAGGTACCCCCGCGCCACCGCCTTGTGGTCCGAGGAGAAGAGACTCACGGCGCCTTCCACTCCCAGCCCCATTGGGCCGCGCTGTCATCCGCGTCGAAGGACTGCTCGGCCTGCCGTCCCGCCTCGCGCAGCCAGGAAGCGTAGGACTCTGGCGACATGGCCTGGAGCACGCCGCGCATCCGGTAGTGGCTGGTGCCGCAGTGCTGGTAGCAGGCCACCTCCCACGTCCCCTCGCGAGCGGCCTGGAACCACGTCTGGTTCACCCGTCCCGGAATCGCATCCAGCTTCACGCGGAAGTGCGGCAGCGAGAAGCCGTGCACCACGTCCGTGGACACCAATTGCACCCAGACGGGCGCGCCCACCGGGACACGGAGGTCGTTCCACGTCACCACGTCGTCAGGCGTGCCGAAGCGGCCGTCCTCGCCCGCGTAGCGCGCCTCCCAGGACCACTGGTGCGCGTTGACTTCAATCCGCACCGTGCGCGCGTCGGCGGCGGGCACGTGGAAGTTCCACAGCACGTCCCGCAGGTAGCCCTCCGAGCCCAGCAGCAGCGTCCCGTCCACCACGGCGAAGGCGCCCAGCGCCAGCCCCAGCACCCAGGCCCGCGAGCGCCGGGTGCCTCCGTCCGGAGCGGCCCGCTTCGCCTGATGGAAGCGCCAGGCCGCGAGCACCATCCACCCGAGCGCCACCACCACGAGCATCAGCTCGAAGCGGTGGCTCCAGGCGAGCAGGGTGTCGATGCGATGTCCGTGCGCGCTCGCGTCCTCGGGGAGCGACAGCGTCCACGCTCCGCGCGAGGTATCCGGAGTCGCGGCGGACGGGCGCTCCACGTCCACGGGCAGGAGCGCGGAGTCCGCTTCGCGTCCCGAGGTGACAGGCGAGGCAGCGGCGCCCGTCGGGGGTGCGCTCCCGGTGGCTTCGCTCACGGCCGCGCCTCACGCGCCGCGCGCCGGGCCGCCCAGATGCCGACCCCCACGAGGAGGAGCGGCATGAGCACCAGCGCCCCGAGCAGCAGCACCGAGCGCACCGGGGACTCGGGTGCGCGCACCGTGCAGGCGGGACACGCGAGCACCTCCGCCGGGAGCAGTCCCAGGAGCACCGCGAGCAACGGCGCACCGACCCTCGACTCCAGGGAATGGGGGGCCGTGTCACGGCCAGAGGTGGAGCGCTCGCCGGGCATCACTGTCCTCCCGGGTAGCACGCGGCCACACGCCTCTCAAGGTACCGGGGGTATCCCCCACCCTGCCCGGGCCTCGGAGGTGGCGGACCTCCGCGGGCATTGCCGTGAGGTCGTCATGGCGCCCGTCCACCGGTTGAGCAGGATCGGGGAGGCGCCCATCCGCCCTTCCGTCCCGGGGCCACGCCGGCTCCGGGAGCCCGCCTGCCCCGGGAGCGGCCTTGCGCCACCTACATCCCCGGAGAAGCCACGATGACGCAGGGGGGCCCGCTCCGCTTGTGCCCACCCCCGGCCTTCCGTTACCTCGGGGGCCATGTCCGCCGACTCCCCCCTCGCGGCCCCCCAGGTCCGCCTCACCCAGCGCCCCGGCTTCTGGGCCGGGCTCGCCGTCGTCACGCTCGGAATCGCGCTCGTCTCCGGCGTCACCCTGCTGCGCACCCGGAGCGAGCCGCTGCCCCAGCTCGGCGCCATGCCGGACTTCACCTTCACCCGCCATGACGGCCAGCCCTTCGGCAGCGCGCAGCTCCGGGGTCGGCCCTTCATCGCCAACTTCATCTTCACCCGCTGCCCCACCATCTGCCCCGCCTTCACGCGGAAGATGGTCGGCGTGCAGGAGCGCACCACGGCCTCCGGCCCGGGACTCCAGCTCGTCTCGTTCTCCGTGGACCCGAAGTACGACACCCCCGAGCGCCTCGCCGAGTACGGCCAGCGCCACGGCGCCGACTTCACCCGGTGGAGCTTCCTCACGGGGGACTACGAGCAGCTCAAGGACACCATCGTCCACGGCTTCAAGATCAGCATGGGCCGCGAGGCCGGCGCGCCCGAGGACGACCTGCTCTCCATCTTCCACGGCACCCACTTCGTCCTCGTGGACCGCGCCGGGCAGATTCGCGGCTACTACGACAGCGCCGACAGCGACTCCACCGACCGCCTCCTCCGCGACACGAAGCGGCTGGAGCGCGAAGAGCGCTGACCAGGGCAGAGCGCGCGGGTACCTCGCCGGGCGCCCAGCCCACTCGTGAAGCGCAGTACCCCGCAAAGCCGGAGGGCCGGCCCCGCACCTTCGCGGGAAGCCGGCCCTCTCGTTTGCTTCACTGTCGCGCCGGGGCGCGGACGACTACTCCACCATCGCGCCGTGGCGCTGCGCGATGATGTTCTGGAAGTTCTCGAGGCCGAACGGGTTCTCGGCGAACGCACCGACCTTGTCGGCCGCCTTCTTCACCGTCTGGGCAACCTTGGTCAGGTCCTCGATCTTCGGGGCCAGCTTGGCCAGGAAGCCGATGCCGCCCAGGGGACCCTCGCCCAGCAGGGACGTCGCGCCCTGCTTCATCAGGTTCTCCGCGATGGGGCCCAGGAACTTGCCCACGAACGGGAGCTTGCCGACCTTCTCGCCCACCATCTTGGCGATGGGGCCCATCAGCTCGCCCACCGGCTTCTTCAGGAACTCGAGCGCCTTGCCACCGATGTTCGCGATGCCGCCAGCAACCTTGCTGACCGTGTCCGCGACCTTGCCAACCACGTCCGTGACCTTGCTGACGATCTTGCCGACGATACCCATGGCGAGTGCCCCTTGAATTTCTGGAAGTTTGAGAAGGATTTGTGCCGGAGTTGAAGCTCGAAAGGATTCTCGGGACTGCGGCCGAAATGTTTCCTCGTTACTTTTCCGGCCGAATTATTTCTCCGGCACACCCCTCAGACGCCGCACTTACGCGCGGTTACCGCCACTCCCGCCCCGCTTGAGCTGATCCTGCAGGGCCTTCTGGGCGGCGGGGTCCTGCGGACCCGTGGGGGCCTGATCCTGCGGCGCCGTCAGCGAGGGCTTTCCAGCGGCCCCCTTGTCCTGGACGAACTTGGACGCCTCGAAGTCCGGCGGAGAGCCGGGCAGCTCGCCCTTCATGCCCTTGATGAGGATGTTGGCGGCGTCCTCGGCGGACAGGGGCGTGAAGCCGTTCTTCTTCAGCTCCTCGTCGGAGACGACGGCCAGCTCGGGCTCCTTGTCCTTGTCCTGGGCGTACTTGAGGACCAGCTCGACGTAGTCCTCGAGCTTCATGCTCACGGCCTCGGCGATCTTCTTCGTCTCCGGGTCCTTGAGCAGCTCGGCACGAACCACCTCGACGGGCCGCTTGAGACCCCGCTTCGGCTTGTTGGCGTTGTTCTCCTGCGTCATGTCTTGCTCCGGGATGGGGTGGGGAAAGGCTGTGGGACAACCTTAGCCCAGTTTTCCCGGTTCACACATTCCCGCCCGGCGTCGGCTCCGGCGCCGAGGCGAGCGCGCGCTGATACGTCGCCAGGTCCGGGGGCGAGAAGAGCACCACCGTCACTTTCTCAAGCTGTGGCAGTCGCGCCAGGGCCGCGTGGATTTCCCGGAGGGCGATGGGCGCGGCCCGGTCGATGGGGAAGCCGTACACGCCGGTGGAGATGGAGGGGAAGGCCACCGAGCGCAGCCCGTGCTGCTCCACCAGGGCGAAGACGCTCTTGTAGCAGCGCGCCAGCACCGCCTCCTCCGACTGCTTTCCGCCCTGCCACACCGGCCCCACCGTGTGGATGACGTGGCGCGCGGGCAGCCGGTAGCCCTTCGTCAGCCTCGCCTGGCCCGCGGGACACCGGCCCAGGGTGCGGCACTCGGCGAGCAGCTCCGGGCCGGCCGCGCGGTGGATGGCGCCGTCCACGCCGCCGCCTCCCAGCAGCGAGCTGTTGGCGGCGTTGACGATGGCGTCCGCATCGACCTTGGTGATGTCTCCCTGGATGAGCTCGAGCTTCACGTTCCCTCCTCGCGTGGATGGCGGCGCACCTCGGACGGCACGCCAGCACACCGGCTGACGGGAGGGGAGGCACTGACAGGGAACGCGCCCCCGAGCTTCAGGCCCATGACAGAGCGCGCCGCGCATCGAGCAGACGCGGTGCCACCGCGCGCCCACCCATCAGGTCGGCGCGGGTGACTCGGGCCAGCGGACTCCCGCTTCAGCGGGCCGCGTTCCTCGGCGCGGCCTTGCGGCTGGCGGCGACGACGGTCTTCCGCTTGGGAAGGATGCGCGTCACCGTCCCGGGGCGCCGTGCGTCGGCCGCGGCGCGAGCCTTCTCCTCGGCTGCCTTCGCCGCTGCCGCCTTCACCGCGAGCTGCTCGGCCTGCCGCGCCCAGCGCTGCTTCAGCAAGTCCCGCAGGCCGTCCTTCTGCAGGTCCACCTGTGCCTGGTGCAGGCGGTAGTGCAGGTCCTCGCGCAGCGTGCCGCGCGAGAGCGCCGCATCCGCGCCGCCGGACAGGCCCACCACCACCTTGGGCCGCTCCTCCTGCATCTGCAGGCAGCGCAGGATGACGAACTGGGCGTCGCGCCCCAGCTTCGCCACGTCGGGGAGGAACACCACCCCGTTGGGTTGCTTCAGCGCACCGGGCAGGTCCGCCGCCTGCCGTACCTCGACGAGCTCCACGTCGAAGTTGCGCGCGGCCTCCTGCGCCCAGGAGCGGCGCTCATCCTCCGTGCCGCCATGGATGAGCAGCGACGAGCGATTCGAGACGAGCTCTTCTTCACGATAACCGCGCGGTGTCACCGGATGACCCCCTGCTGTCTGGAAAATCGTGCTTGCAGGGGAATCTAACGCCCTACCGGGTCCTCCGTTCAACGGCTGACGTGTCCTTTCGGGTCGTCCACTCAGAGCCCACCTGAAAGCCCTTTCACGTGGGCCTGGGTATGCACCCCGGTGATTACTGGTATTTACCGCTCACGCGGTAGGCACCACCATGACGGGCCTGCGGCAGCGCGCCACCAGCTCGCGGGCCACCGCGCCCTTGAGGGCATCCGGCTCGCGCGACGGCTCGGGTGAGGTGCCCACGCAGACCAGGTCCACGCCCTCGCGCTCCGTGGCCTGGCAGATGGCCAGCGTCACGTCGTCCCCGGTGACGCCCTCCACGCTCCAGTTCACCGCCTGCGCGCCCACGTCGCGCGGCACCAATTCCCACAGCCGCTGGATGACCCGGTCCTTCTCGCGCGGCGGCTCGGGCAGCACGCCGTAGTGGTCCATGAAGGTGGTGTCCCCCGCGCGACGGCGGTGGACGTGCAGCAGGTGGACGCGGCCTCCGGGTCCCACCAGCGAGCGCGCCTGGGAGATGGCTCGCGCGCTGGCCTCCGAGAAGTCCACCGGCACCAGCACGCTGCGAGGGGCCACGGCCGGACGTGGCTCGCGCACCGAGGGCGGCACGCACACCACGGACTGCTCCGCGTGCCGCAGCACGCCCGCGGACACCGAGCCGTGCCACAGCCGGCCCAGCCCGCCCCGCGCGTGCGTGCCCACCACCACCAGGTCCACCCCGCGCCCGTGCGCCACGTGCAGCAGGTGGTCCGCCGGCCGTCCATAGCCCGGCTCCAGCACCACCTCCACGCGGCCCTCGCCGTGCAGGGAGCCCATCCGCTCGCTGACCTCGCGTTGCAGCACCCGCTCCACCGCCGGGTCCAGCACCTCCATGCCCCGCATGGCCGGCGCCAGCACCTCCACGTGCACGGGGGTGTGAATGCCCAGCCGCTCGCGCTCCTCCAGCGGCGAGCACACGTAGGTGGCCAGCACGTCGCACGGGCCCACCCGGCGCAGCTCGCGGAGGAACGTCACCGCGGAGTCGGAGGTGGCCGAGCACGGGTCCACCCCCACCAGCACCAGCAGCCGCCTCCGCCCGCGCACCCAGTCCACCAGGGCCGTTTCGCGCCGCACCGCCAGCACCGGAGCGCAGGCGTGCCGGGACAGCCGCTCGGGCAGGGAGGCGCGCCGCCACGCCGGGGCACGCCAGCCTTCGGACGCCACCACCACCCAGCGCGCGTGCCGGCACTCGTCGTCGCTGAGCACCTCGTCCGCGGCCGTCGTCGAGCGCAGCTGGAAGCGCACCAGGCCGGCGATGGGCTGAAGCCGGGCGCACTCCGCCTCCAGTCGCTGGCTGGCGCCAGCCGTCGGGGCGGACGCCTCGTCGGTGGGTTGCTCACCGTCCAGGACGCCGAGGAGGAGCAGGGGCTCCCCCAGCCTCGCCGCCAGCGCCGCCGCTACGTTGGAGGCCTCGACGGACTCAGGGGAGAGGTTCGTTGCACAGACGATGGCCATGGCCGCCCTCCTTCTTCGGGTGCAGGAGCCACCCCATGAGGGAACAGATGTCCATGGTGCCGCCAGTCGGCGGACCCCTCCTCCACGCTGGCTTGCTCCAGGGCCCGGCTCACGTTGCCGGAAGGCGTCTTCCAGCGCTCGCCTGCTCCCCTGCCCAGGGAGTCCCGGCGGGCCTCACTTCAGCCGCGGCTGCCCGTGCCCGTCGGTGTTGGTGTGGTCCTGGTCCTCGCCGTTGCCGCCCCGGTTGTCGCCCTTGCCGAGCGTGACGAGGAACACCTGGGTGCCGTTGCTGGTGTAGCGGTACGGCCGGCCCCACGGGTCCATCGGCAGGGAGGACAGGTACTTCGGCACCAGCAACTCCTGGAGGTCGGCCTCCTCGGGCAGCGTGTTCCCGTCCGCGTGGTAGCGCGACAGCGCGTCCTCCAGCACCGCGAAGTCCTGGTGGATGCGCTCGGAGTGCACCGCCTTCGAGCGGCTGAGCGCGCTGCCCAGCACCACGCCCAGCAGCGCGAGCGCGAACACCAGGCCCACCCACAGGATGGGGGAGCGGCGGGACGGCGGCGGCAGGGCATCTGCGGTGGTGCTCATGGACGCCCTTATAGCGCGCGGTACAGCGGCACGGGCTGCTGCTTGCCCTTGAGGCGCACCGGCGGCAGGTCCTCGAAGGCCGTGTCATTGGCGTTGACCAGCTCGCGGGTGCGCTCGCCGACGAGGATTTCCCCCGGGCCGGCCAGCGCGCACAGCCGCGCGGCGACATTCACCGCGTCGCCGATGCAGGTGTACTCGGCGCGCACGGTGCTGCCGATGTTGCCGGCGACGACGACGCCCGAGTTGATGCCGATGCCCAGCTCCAGCACCAGCGGGTGGCCCTCGCGCCCGTTGGCGGCCCACTCCGACTCGGCTTCGATGCGCAGGTCCGCCATGGCATCCATCATCATCTTCGCGCACTGGAGCGCCCGCAGCGCATCGTCCGTCCGGGCCACCGGCGCGCCGAAGACGGCCATGAGCCCGTCGCCGAGGAACTTGTCCAGCGTGCCGCCGCAGGTGAACACCGCGTCCGACATCCGCCCGAGCACCTGGTTGAGGACGCCGACCACCTGCTCGGGAGGCAGGCTCTCCGCCAGCCCGGTGAAGTTGCGGATGTCCGCGAACAGCACCGTCACCTCGCGCTTCTCACCGGTGAGCACCACCGCGTCCGCGCTCTTGAGGATTTCGTCCACCACCGCGTCGGACGTGTAGCGCGCGAACAGCTTGCGCATGCGCTCCGTCTCGCCGGTGCGCCGCACCACGCTCTCGATTCGCGCGGCCAGCTCGTCCATGGAAGCGGACTTGTTGACGTAGTCGTCCGCGCCCGCGCGCAGGCCGCGCACGCGCTCGGCCTCGCGGTCATTCGCGGTGAGGATGATGACGGGCACGCCGCGGCTGGGGCCCTCCTTCAGCCGCCGGCACAGCTCCACGCCGTCCAGGCCGGGCATCTCCAAGTCACTGAGGACGATGGCGGGCTGCAGGCGGCTCATGCCCTCCAGCGCCTCGAACGGGTCCTGGTAGCAGAGGACCTCGTAGTTCAGCGCCACCAGCCCCTCCTGCACGAAGGCGCAGGCCAGCGGGCTGTCGTCCACCACCACCACGCGGCGGCGGCCGTCGATGAAGGGGCGCGGGGCCTCCTGGCGTCCGGCGATGCGGTTCTGCAGGCCGAGCGCCTCGTAGATTTGCTTGTAGGAGCAGTGGCCCAGCTCCACGAGGATTTCGCCCAGCTTGCGGCCGTCCCGGCGCTGGCGCGCGAGGGCCTCCTCGAGCTGCGCCAGCGTCACGTACTTGAGCCCCACGAGGAGCTCGCCCAGCGCCGGCTGGAGGGGGCTCTTGTCCTGGTGCAGCCCGAGCGCCTCGCCCAGCGCGTCCTGAATCTGCTCCCGCGTGACGTAGCCGAGCGAGATGAGGGCCTCGCCCACGCGCTGGCCGGTGAGGGCCTGGAGGGCGAGTGCCTCCTGCACCTGGCTGGGCGTGACGATGCCCAGCTTGAGCAGCAGGTCACCGAAGAGGGGGCTCGAAGCACTCATGGACGCGGAGCGTACTCCACGGCCCCCCGCTCGGGGAGCACCCCGACGCGTCCGTGGCGACTCCTTCACGGATGGCGAAGGTCAAGGCCCCAGGTGACGCGGCGGGACATGGGCGGCCGTCACCGGCCGGGCTTGCGCGGGGTGGGACCCGAGGGGGGAGGGAGGAGCAGGTCCACGCGGCGGTTGGCCTCACGCCCCTGGGAGGTCTCATTGGAGGTGACGGGGCGGTCCGGCCCATGGCCGCGGGCGTCCAGCCGGTTGGGGGGGACTCCCTGCCCGACGAGGTAATCGCGCACCGCCTCCGCCCGGGCCTGGGACAGGGCACGGTTGGTGGCGGCGTCGCCACGGTTGTCGGTGTGGCTCTCCACGAGGAGGGGGGACAGCTTCGGGTGCGCGAGGAGGACGCGGGCCACGTTGTCCAGCAGGGGGAAGGAGCGCGCCTGGAGGGTGGCGGTGCCGGATTCGAAGGCGATGCGCTCCCGCAACTCCAGCCGGTCCTGGCGGATGATGACGAGCTGCCGCTGACGGGGGGAGCAGCCCTGGTTGTCGGGCGCGCCGGGCTCGCGCGGGCAGTTGTCGCGGTGGTCCATCACCGAGTCCCCATCCGCATCGCGCTCGGGGCAGCCGCGCAGGGTGGGGAAGCCCTCCTCCTCGGGGCAGGCGTCGCTGGCGTCGGGGACGCCGTCGTGGTCCGCGTCCTGCTCGGGGCAGCCCTCGCGGGAGGCGGGGCCGGCCTCTTCCGGGCACTTGTCCGCCTCACCCTCCAGGCCGTCCCGGTCCAGGTCCTCGACGGGACAGCCCTGGCGCTCCAGCACGCCGACGACGCGGGGGCACGCGTCCCGGGAGTCCTCCACGCCGTCCTCGTCCACGTCGCGCACGGGGCAGCCGTCGCGGGAGGCGGGGCCGGCGCTGCGCGCGCACTTGTCGACGGAGTCGTCCACGCCGTCACCGTCCGTGTCCTTCGGAGGGCAGCCGCGAGTCTCGGAGGGCCCGCGAGTGCCCGGGCAGGCATCGTCGGCGTTGAGCACTCCGTCTTTGTCATCGTCCTCGGTGGGCCGGTCCTCGGGGGCATGGCGGCAGCCAGAGGAGAGTGCGCCCAGCACGGCGGCGAGCAGGGCCAGGCGGCGAAGTGCGTGCGTCATTGCGGGGGCAACAGAGCGCAGCGGGCGCGGCCTGTCCAGGAGGCGCACGGTGGGCTCGCGAGGCAACGGGGCGTGAACACGACGGCACGGTGCCGACACGAGGCCGCGTGGGTCAGCGCACCGCCACCTCGCGGAAGATGACTCCGTCGAGGCCGAGCCGCTTCACGGTCTCCACGAAGCGCTCGGTGGCGATGATGAGCGAGGACCAGCCCGCCATCCGGAACAGGTCGACCTCCGTGGGCAGCGTCGCCGCGTCGAGGATGTACGGGTCCGGGAGGCTGTAGTTCTTCGCCCCGCACCGCTCGCACGTCTTCGCGTCGGCGGGAAGGCAGTCCGGGTGAAGCTCGCCGTGAATCAGGAGCTCCGGCTCGAGCAACTCGGGTGGGTTCTTGCCGCGGAAGCGAAGCTCCATGGGACAGCCGCGCAGGCCCCGGATGCTCTCCTGCTGCAACCGCTCCAGCGCTTCGCGCCGCATGTGCAAAAAACCAGGGTCATACATGAAGAGGGGGCCGAAGCTTCCCGAAGCCCTACCAATCATTGGCCCCAGCGCCATGCCTGGCTTCAGCATTGCCCCAGGAGGAAGCAGTGGGCGCAACTGTTCGCTCAGGCGGAGGTACTCAGCCACGGGTTGGGGGGGGCGGACTTCGAAGTCTCGTAGGTTCGGAAGGCCCGTCAGGTCGACGCATGGGTAGCGGACAGCATC
This sequence comes from Pyxidicoccus trucidator, assembly GCF_010894435.1. Lineage (NCBI taxonomy): Bacteria > Pseudomonadati > Myxococcota > Myxococcia > Myxococcales > Myxococcaceae > Pyxidicoccus > Pyxidicoccus trucidator. The sequence continues at coordinate 96,664 of NZ_JAAIXZ010000019.1, forward strand.
TGTACCAAATACCCCTGGGCCGCAGCCGGGACAGTCGAGCACTGCTGGCAGATACCACTTGTAGATTCCGCTCAGGCTTCCCGTATACGGCGCGGCCATATCCGCAGCAGGTCGATAGAATCGCAAGTCCACCTCCTCTCCGCGCCCGGGTGTTTACTTGAGTTGCCGGAAGTAGGGTTGTACCGGCCCGGTGAGTTCGAAGCGAAAGATGAGCGCTCCCGCATGGCGGTAGATCTCCTCCCGAGCGATGGGCCTGTCGCGGTTGGCCTCCTTGAACTCCCGCCAGGCCATATTCCACAGACCACCAGCAGGTCCTCCAGCGTGGATACGCCGATGAACGTGCTCCGGAATGAGCAGGGTGTAGTCGTGGATGTTGATGCCACGGCTCTTGAACCACAGGGCCAGGTCTTCCGCCTGCGGGAAGATGTGGTGCTTCTGGAAGCGCCCCGCCGGCAGGGCGAGAGGCGTGCGCGGGGGGAGAGGCAGCGGCTGGGACGCTGCGTACCACCGGAACGTCATCACCGGCTCGGCGCCACCGCGCAGCCCGGGAGACCGCGTCCACCAGCGCCCCGGCCGGGCAGGCCCCACGGGCAAGCCCGGCCTCCCGAACTGCACACGCTCCACTCCGGAGCGCGGTGCTTCCACGGCCACCACGTCTTCACAGCGGAAGAAGCCGCACAGGCCCTCCTCGCACGCGAGCGTCACGCACGAGTCCTCTTCCGGAGACTCACACCCGGCCGCGGGCGTCGCGTCCTCCCAGGCGCGCGCCACCGGCTGCGACGTGGCACACGCGGAGACCCACCACGAAGCAACGAGCAACCAGAAACCCGTCGTCTTCCTCATGGCCCGCATCCCTTCACAGCTTCTGGACGTCGATGCCCTCATCCCTCACCGCGAGGACGACGTACCGCGTGAAGTCCGGCTTGCGGATGGCGTTCCCGAGCCACACGAGCAGGTCCGCCTATGCCGCGCCCGTGCCGGCTGTTTCAGCGGTCAGCGGCAGCTCCACGGTGAAGGTGGAACCCCGCCCCGGCTCGCTCTCCAGTCGGATGCAGCCGCCGTGCGCTTCAACGATGCGCTTCGTAATCCACAGGCCCAGGCCCAGCCCCTTGAAGTGCTGCACCGACGCCGAGCGCTCGAAGCGTTCGAAGATGCGCTCCTGCTCGTCGGGCGCGACCCCAATTCCCTCGTCGCGCACGGCCAGCCGAGCCACCGCGGCCTGGACGTCCACCGTCACCAGCACCGGACGGCCCGCGCCGTATTTCGCCGCATTCGACAGCAGGTTGACCAGCACCTGCTCCAGCCGCAGCCGGTCCCAGTGTCCGGTCACCGCGCCATCCAGCGCGAGGCGCACTTCGCTGCCCGCCCGTGCCAGCTCCTCCGACATGCGCGACACCAGCTCGCGAGTCAGCGCCGACAGGTCCACCTCTTCGCACTGGAGGCTCAGCCGCCCGGAGCTGATGCGTGACACGTCCAGCAGGTCGTCGATGAGCAACCCCAGCCGCTGGCTCGCGCGCGCCGCCTTCTCCGCGCGCTCCGCCAGTCCGCTCGCCGCCATCGCCTCCTTCGCCATGCGCGCGAGCAGGTGGATTTGAAGCTGGAGCGCGTTGAGCGGGGACTTCAGCTCGTGGCCAGCGACGGACAGCAGCTCGTCACGGGCCTTCACCGCCTGGGTGGCCGCGCCATAGAGCCGAGCATCTTCAATCGCCAGCGCCGCTCGTGCCGCCAGGCTCTCCAGCAGCGCGCGCTCCTCCAGCGTGTACTCATGACCCTGCGCATCGCGCATCACCCCCAGCGTGCCGAGCACCCTGCCCCGCGCGCCCAGCGGCACGATGATGATGCTCTGCGGTCCGTAGCGCTCCAGGAAGGACACGCCTTCCGGCAGCCGCTCGCCGTGCAGCTCCTCCGCGTTCAGCCGAGGCACGAAGAGCGTCTGCCCCGTGGCCAACACCCGGCCCGACAGTCCCTCTCCCCGCGTCGGAGGAATGCGACGGAGCGACTCCTCCAGCACCGCGCGCGCCTCCGGGTTCGGGTGGTGGACCGACACCACGTCCAGGTGCTCCCGGTCCGCCGAGAGGAGCTGGAGCACGCACGCGTCGCCAATGGCCTCCGACACCTTGCGCGCCAGCACGTCCAGGACGTTGGGCAGGTCCAGCCCGGCTTCCGCGATGAGCTGGCTGACCTGCACCAGCACATGGAGCCGCGCGGCGCTGCGCCGGCTCTCCTCCTCGGCCGCACGCGCCTTGCGGAGCAGCCGCGCATTGTCGATGGCCAGCGCCGCGCGCCCCGCCAGCTCCTCCGCCAGCTCCAGGTCCGCGGCGTCGAACGGCGGCCGCTCCTCGCTCCGCACGAAGGTGAGCGCGCCCAGCGTGCGCTGCCGCGCCACCAGCGGCGTCACGATGAGCGAGCCCACGCCCGGCGCGCGCGCTGCATCCCCCTGGGATGAGTCCTCCCCCTCCGCCGCCGACGGCGCTGCTTCACCGTGTGCGGACTCCTCCCGCGTCTCCACGAACCGCGCGGACGGGCGCGCCGCGTCCCCCAGAGGCATCCCCGCGGCCTTCGCCAACGAGCGTGCGGTATCCCCCCACGGCGACTCCGCCGCGCGAGTCCCCGCCCCACCCACCCACGACTGCGCCGCTTCACCGTGCAGCGACTCTCCGACGCGCTCCCCCAGGGCCTTCGCCAGCGGAGGCACCGTCTCACCTCTCGCCGGCCCCTCCGAGCCCCTCGCCATGGGACGCGTCATCATCCGCGAGCGCCCCGAAGCCAGCACGTCCGCCAGCAGCGCCGAGTGCCCGGGTCCTCCCGGCTCTCGCGAGGCGCGCATCAACCCCTGCGTCTCCGACGGGTCCGCGTGCAGCACCGCCAGCCGCCGCACGACGCCGTCCTCGTACGAGTCCACCGTGCACCCATCCGCGAAGCTGCCCAGCGCCAGCCTCGCCACGCCCGCCACCGTCTCCTCCCACTCCAGCGAGCCCGCCACCAGCGCACTCGCGTCCGCCAGCAGCCGCAGCCGCTGTCCCGCCGCCTCCGCCTGGAGCCGCGCGGTGTGCTCGCGCTCGTACAGCCGCGAGCGCTCCAGCGCCTGGCCACACTGCCGCGCCAGCCCGGTAATCGACGTCCGCTCCAGCGCGGAGAAGCGCTTCGCCTCACCGAAGCCGAAGCCCAGCGTCCCGAAGATGCGCCCCTCCACATACAGCGGCAGCAGCACCAGCGACCCCGCCTGCCCCGAGGCCACCAGCCCCGCCAGCCGCGGGTAGCGCGCCAGCACCTCTTCCTGCGTCTCCAGCCACACCGGCGCGCCCGTCCGCACCGCGTCGTAGCCCGGCAGGTCCTTTCCTCCCCGGGGCAGCACGCGCATGGGGGCCACCAGCTCTTCGGGCAACCCCACCGACGCCGTCAGCTCCACCGCCGTCCCGCCCGCGTCGACCAGGTGCACCATGCCATTCACCGCGCCCACCGCGGGCAGGCCCAGGTCCAGCACCACGCGCGCCACCTCGTCGCGGGTGAGCGCGCGGCCGAAGGCCTCCGTCACGGCCTGGAAGCGGCTGAGGCGCAGCACCTCCGTCTCCTCCACCTCCGCCCGGGCGTGCAGCACGGACTGGCGCGTGCGCTCCGCCATGCGCTCTCGCTCCAGCGCCAGCCCGGCCAGCCTCGCGTAGAGGCCGAAGCGCTTCACGTCCTCCTCCGTCGGCTGCCGCGCCTCGCGGAAGAGCACCGCCAGCACCCCGGCGGGGCCCCGGCCCGAGGAGAAGAAGAAGGGCAGCGACAGCAGTGAGCCCGCCTCCAGCCGACGCCGGGCCTCGGGCTCGTCCGCGAGCAGCGCGTCCCGCTCCAGCTCCGCCGCGACGTACGGCACCGGTGTCTCGGAAGGGCCGGGCGCATGGGCCAGCAGCCGCTGCGCGCAGATGACCGACACCTCCTCGGGCACACCGGGCGTGACGAGGGTGCGCAGCCGTCCCGCCTCGCCCCACCAGCAGACGAAGGCACTGGGAGCGCCCAGCGTGGCGGCCGATTGACGTAGCAGTTCCTCCAGCACCGCCACCACTGGCGGTGCCGCCGCAAGCCGCTCCAGGGCCCGCGACATGCGGTCCACCGCGGCCATCAGGCTGCTCTCGGGCACCTTCATGCCCCACTCCCCCCGGCACGGGCCTGCTGCACCCCGCCTCGTGCCTCAGTCTCCCACGTCCGGGGAATCAGGGAAACCCGACGTCCCGGACAGGGTTACAAAGGCCCCAGCGCCCCCTCAGTGCTCGAACACCTTGAAGAAGGCGAAGAAGATTTCGAGGACGATGAGCAGGACGATGATGGCCTCGAGCGTGTGGGAGCGGTCGATGTCCACGTCTCCCTTGAGCAGGCCATACGTCTGGGCGAGCAGCTGCTGCTTCCGGGTGACGGAGTCCTGCCAGTTGGGGATGCGCATGCGGCGCACCGCGCCCTCGTAGACCTTGGCCAGGTAGAAGTCGCCGATGACCTTCAGGCTGTTCTCCACGCGCTCGATGAACTCGTTGAGGTCCACCAGCGTGGCGAGCGTCTGCCGCGTCAGGTTCCGGTACGGGCTGCGGAACAGGCGAATCCACCCGTGGCGCTTGGCCTGCACCTCTTCGTGGATGCGGGTGATGTGCTCGTCCAGCCGCTCGTCGTAGTAGCGGAACTCCAGGAGCTGCGCGTTGGCGATCTCCAGCAGGTCCGGGATGTCGCCCGAGCCCGAGGGCTCGTAGACGAAGGCACTGTTCCAGTCGATGACGACCAGGTCGTTGATGGTGTAGCTGAAGCGCGCCTTCGTCACCGACTCGACTTCACCGGCGGACAGCGGCACGGCGCCGTTCTCTCCCAGCAGCAGCCGCGCGAGGTCGGCGCGGGCGAGCAGCTCGTCCGCGCTGGGGTTGCCGCGAATGCTCTCCGCGAAGATGACGGTGTAGCTCTCGTTCTGGTCCCACAGGTGCGGCTCCTGCACGGCGGGCGCAATGGTGCGGCGCACGCCCTCGACGAGCTCCAGCGCCAGGTCCTCCAGCGCCTGGCTGTCGTAGAGCTCATCGGCCACGCGGGTGAGGTGCTCGAAGGAGGTGCCGGGGACGACGGGGACGCGGAGGATGATGGAGGCGGCGCCGTGGTCGAACAGGCGCGCGGTGGCGTCCACGGTGACGGGGCCGTCACGCAGGGCCAGGGGCTTGCGGCCCAGCTCATAGGCCAGCGGAGGATTGGGGAGCTGGAGGTACTGGCTGTTCTCGCGGGACAGCTTGAGCCGGCGCGAGTCCTCGGTCAGCGCCTTGCGCGCACGCTCGAGGTCGATTTCCTCGGCGATGTCGAAGGTGCGGTAGCAGAGGACGTGGGCCTTGTCGAAGAGCAGGGGGACTTCGGCAGCCATGGTATGGGCAGCCTACCCCGCTCAGTCCTCCCACAGGACGCGAAGTTCCAGAGGGAAGGCGTCGAAGGGTTCGACACGGACGGTGGCCTCGCCCACATATGTGGCGAGCCTTACGTAATGGGGACCTTCGAGCCGGAAGACCTCCAGGGTGCGGGCCCGTGGCTCTACCAGCCACACGTGCCGCACGCCCTCGCGCGCATAGACGGTCATCTTCTGGTCCCGGTCCAGCGCGGCAGTGGATGGGGAGAGCACCTCGCAGAGCCAGTCCGGGGCAATCTCGATGAAGGGGGCATCCGGAATCCTCGGCACCCGCTCGCGTCGCCAGCCCGCGAGGTCTGGCACGAGCACGTCACTCCCCAGGTGCAGCTCCTCCTCGAAGCGAATGAGCCACCCACCCGGGCCCCCGGAGCCCCGTTCGAATGGGGGGTACAGCTCACCATGAACCCTTGAGGCAACCCGCCCATGCGGAGTTGCTGGCCTGGGGCTCGCGTACAGCACTCCAGCAATGATTTCCCCTACCTGATTTGGAGGAAGTGCCTCCAGGTCTGCATAGGTGGCGGGCTTGTGGGTCATTTCCGGGACAAGTAACCTGAGAGGTAGCCTCATGGCCGGAGATTCCCACCCCGGTCCGACATGACAAACCGCAGCCGCGTCAGGACAGTCCTCACAGGCAAAGACACACGCCGCCCGCGCGGGACGGGAATGGCGTGATACCTCCGATGTAACAGGAGAGAAGGGCCGGCGGAAACCCGTCCCCTCACTCCTGCACGCTGTCCGTCAGTCCTCCGGCGAATGCGGCGGGAAGACCACGGGCTTGCCGGGGCCAGGGCTCTCATCCGGCATGTGGCCGATATGCCCTGGCGTGGGGAGGGGACGGTCTCCCGCCTCGCGCTTGAGGGGTGTCTCGTCCTGGGGAAGCCGCGGGTCCTTCTTGGGCGTCTCGCGCTCGGCCATGATTCGCTCCTTCCGTGAGGGAATGAAGGCGGTTGAGTCCCTTCAAGCTAGGGAGCGACTCCGAAACGAGCAGTCCTTACAGGCCGCCCGCCAACCAGCCAGCCAGTCCGCCCGCGTGAGGCCAGGCGAATGCCGCCCCCCATGCCGGGCGTCATCTCCGCGTTCTCCTCGCTCCGAGGGGAGCGGGCCTCTAGAGTGCCTCGCCAGCACCCGGGCGGAGCAGGCCGGGCTTCCGCCTTTGAAAGGACGGATTCATGGTTCAGCACGTTGAGCGTCGTCTGGGTCTTCTCTCGGGACTCGCGGTGGCCGTGTTGCTGGCATGCGCTCCCGCCAGCGCGAAGGCCCCTCCCGCGGACGCAGGCACCTCATCCGGCAAGGACGGCGGCACCTCCGCCAAGGCGGCTCCCGCGCCGGAGCAGAAGTCCGACGGCGCCACCGCCAAGGCCTCCGGCGGCGGCAGCTGCTCGGGCAAGGCCACCTTCTGCGGCGTCTACGGGCAGACCTTCTGCAGCAGCCAGCCGGGGTGCTCCTACTCCTTCGCCACCAGCACCTGCGGCGGCCTGCCCATCAAGTGCGAGAAGGCCACCAACGAGGCCTTCTGCAAGAAAATCAAGGGCTGCACCTGGCAGTGAGCGGCGCCCGCTGAGCGCCCGTCTCCGGGCAGGCGCTCAGGGCGTCCGGTTCCGGGCCGTGGGCGGCGCCAGCTCCGTGCGCACGTCCCACAGCTCCGGGAAGAAGCGCAGCTCCAACGCCTTTCGCAGGAAGCCCACGCCCGACGAGCCGCCCGTGCCCTGCTTGAAGCCGATGATGCGCATCACCGTCATCATGTGGCGGTAGCGCCAGAGCTGGAACCGCTCCTCCGTGTCCACCAGCTTCTCGCACATCTCATACGCATCCCAGTGCGAGTCCGGGTCCTCGTAGATGCGGCGGAACACCTCCACCACCTCGGGGCTCTTCTCGTACGGCTGGCGCCAGTCGCGCTGCACGTGGCTCTGCGGCACCGGGTGCCCCATGCGGGACAGGTGGCGCAGGAACTCGTCGTAGAGGCCGGGAGACTCCAGCAGGCGCTCCAGCTCCGCGTGCACGGCGGGCACGTGCCTGAAGGGCCCCAGCGCGTTCGGGTCCTTGTTGCCCAGCAGGAACTCCACCGCGCGGTACTGGAAGCTCTGGAAGCCCGACGCGCTGCCGAGCGTGTCCCGGAACTCCAGGTACTCGTTCGGGGTGAGCGTCTCCAGCACGCTCCACTGCTCGAAGAGCATCCGCTGGATGTGCGCCACACGCGCGAAAATCTTGAACGAGGGCTCCAGCTTGTCGGCCTGCACGTAGCGGATGCACGCCCCCAGCTCGTGGATGAGCAGCTTCATCCACAGCTCGCTCGTCTGGTGCTGGATGATGAAGAGCAGCTCGTCGTGGTGCGGAGGCTGCGAGCGCGGAACCTGCGCAGACAGCAGCCGGTCGAGCTGAAGGTAATCACCGTACGTGGTCCTACCGGCCAGGTCGGTGATGATTCCAGGCTCCAGGTCTCGTTTGTTCATGGGCCCGGGCATACATGCTCCTGCGAACCCCCGCGAGCAAGTCTCTCTCGCACGGGCATACCCCGAACCCACTCCCCACAAACGGAAGCTCGGTAGACGGGGGCGCGGTCACATTCTGCCCGGGCCGGGGCAGCGTGCCGCTAGGCTAGCCTGCGTTTCCAGCCTGGGCGGCCGCTGCCAGCGCCTTGGACGCGGCGCGTCCACGGGGCAGCTTGATGTCGTCCACGGAGTTGGGCTCGGCGTAGTCCCGCCACTGGGACGGGCGGCGGTTGGTCTTCTCCAGCATCCGCAGCTTCTGGTAGTGGGCCGCGCAGTAGCCCTTGGTGCGGCTGGGCTTGCCGCAGTCCTTGATGGCGCACTCGCGCGAGCCCTCGTTGCCCGCCGCCGGCTTGCGGCCGCGGCGCTTGCCACCCGCCACCGGAGCGGCGCTCACCGTCGGGCGGGAGGGCGGACGGCCCGGACCCCGGCGACCGGCCTTGGCCGCGGGAGCGTTGGCGCCGAACAGGGGGCCGACGACCTCGGCCAGGGGGGCCAGCCGCTCGGCCACGTTGCGAAGCGCGTCCAGATCCGCCGTGCCTGCCTCCAGCCGGGAGACCACATCGCGCAGCGGCTTCAGCTGGGCATCGATTTCATTGCGGATCATGTCCCGAAACGCTTTATCCACGGACATTCGTTGAATCCTCACCTGGGTAACTGCAGGGGTAGTTGAAAGACTGGGGGATGTTGTGTGGTGATGCAGCCATACCCTTACCTTCCAAACAAGGATTTGTCTAAAGGAAGTGATAAAAGTTGCGACTGGCAACGGACCAGCCGCCCTTTTGTCGCAGGTCTCACCTGTTTCCCGGCGCTGAAACCCGCCGGGTCAGCCGTCCCAGCGCAGGGACTCCAGCAGGGGGCCCCGGCCTGGAACGTGGAAGGCGTGGGCGCGCGCGAGCAGCTCCTCGCGGGTGGCCGATAAATCACGCCTCAGGTCATCCTGTTGCTGGGCATCCAGTGCCATCCTCAGGCGTGGCAGCATGGCGTTCTCTTCTTCTTGGAAATGCGCCACGACCAGGTCTTCGAGGGCGAAGAGCCGTGCCTGCCACTCGGGATGACCGAGCGGGAGCTCCTCCAGCTCATCCATCAGCTCCCGCATGGTGAGATGGTCTTCGGCCTCTTCACGGGCCCTGGAGCGCCCCTCCACCTGCATGAGCAGCGGATAGAAGCAGCGCTCCTCCAGACGGGAGTGCAGCCGCAGCAGCTCCAGCAACTCCGTTACCTGGGAGCGCAGCTCCTCGGGCTCCGAGCCGGACACCAGCCGCTCGAAGCATTCCTCCAGCTCTCGGTGCTGGTCGATGAGGATGTCGAACGGGTTGCCCATACCCCAACGTTCGACACGGCAGAGGAAGCAGACAACCAAAGCCTGCCTTCAGCTTGCCATTAATCCTGCTCAAGTCAGGGTTGAAGGTGACCTCCTGAGGGGGAGAAAACGTGTCTCAGGAGACAGGCGCCTGCCCGGCGGTCTGCCCTCCAGGCCGGGCCCGGGTGGCGGAGTGCGGGGGCGTCGCCATCTTTCTTCCCCGTGGAAGCCTCGCTCGCCAGCCTGCGCCGGGCCGTGTTCCGCTTCGCCGAGAGGGGCGCGGCGCTCTCGGCCCTGTACCACCGCGCGAAGCTGGTGGGCGCCGAGCACCTGCCGCTGGCCGGGCCCGTGCTGCTGGTGGGCAACCATGGCGTATGGGGCTACGAGACACCTGCCTTCTTCCACCTGCTCCATCGCGCCACCGGCCGCTATCCGCTGGGGCTGGCCGAGCGGGGCTTCTTCCGAATCCCCCTGGTGCGCACGGTGCTGCCCTGGCTGGGCGGCGTGGAGGGCACGCGGGAGAACGCGCTGGCGGCGCTGGAGTCCGGGGAGCTCCTCGTCTGCTACCCGGGCGGCGCGCGGGAGACCTTCAAGCGCAGCCAGGGGCGCTACCGGCTGCGCTGGGAGCGGGCGCTGGGCTTCGTTCGGCTCGCGGCGCAAGCGGGGGTGCCGGTGGTGCCCTTCGCGGGCTTCGGCGTGGACGACACCTTCTTCTGGCCGCCCGGCGAGGAGCGGCTGTGCCTGCGGCTGACCGCGGAGGACAAGTACCGGATGCCGCTGGTGCTGGGGCTGGGGCCGCTGCCGCTCCCGGTGCAGCTCACCTTCGCGGTGGGCGCGCCGCTGGAGCCACCGCCTCCCGACGCCCCCGAGTCCCGCCTGCGCAACTTCAGGGACCGCGTGGCCGCCAGCGTCCGGTGGCTGTTGGTGAGGGCCTGCCATGCTTGATGCCGCCTCGCAGTCACCTCGGGCTCCGGTGCCTCACCGCAGCCCGCCGCTCGTCCCGGACCTGGAGGACATCCAGTCCGGCTACGAGCACCTGCTCCACGAGGAGCGCTTCGTGCGCGGCACGCCGGTGCGCCTGTTCACCTTCCCCGGTGAGAGCGTGGCCGTGAGGCGCACCGTGGTGTGTCTGCCGGGGCTGGGCGCCAGTGGGCGCTCCTTCGCTCCCATGGGACCGCTGGCGGACGAGCTGCGGCTGCTCCTGTGGACACCGCCGCTGAGCACTCCGGCGACGCACACGCCGCTCCAGTGGAACCTGGCCGTGCTGAGCCACGTGGAGGCGGGGCTGCCCGAGCGCTTCGCGCTGGTGGGCTCCTCGTACGGCAGCCTGCTGTCCATCGCGTACACGCTGGCGCACCCGGAGCGGGTGAAGGCGCTGGTGCTGGTGTCTCCGGTGGCCAGCGTGCACCGCATCCGCCGGCTGGCGCTGACGCTGTCCACGCTGGTGCGCTCGCCCAAGCCGCTGGCGTACCTGATGGCCCCCACGGTGGCGCGGGTGCTGGGCGGCCCGCACCTGCCGCCGGAGGGCCGCGCGGAAATCGTGCGCGAGGCACGCCGGATGTCCTCCATGGAGCTGCTGCGCCGTCTGCGGGACGTGCTGGCGGCGGACTACCTGCACCGGCTCCACGAGCTCCGGGTGCCCACGCTCATCATCCAGGGCGGCCGTGACTTGCTGGTGCCCACGCGCGCCGCGCGGGACGTGGCCGAGCACATCCCCGGGGCGCGCATGGAGGTGCTCCGGGAGGCCAGCCACCTGCCGTACATGACCCATCCACAGTCCTTCAACAACCTCGTCGGAGACTTCCTGCTGCATCACGCGGACTGAAGACACCGCCTCGCCAGACACCCATGACCACCGCCGCCGCCCACCTGTCCCGCTCCGCCCTGCTGTTCCTGTCCCGCCAGGAGAACCTCAAGGACCTGGCCACGCGCCTGAAGCCCTTCCGGAAGATGGCGTCACGCTTCATCGCCGGCGAGACGCTGGAGGAGGCGGTGGACGCGGTGAAGGCCCTCGACGCGCAGGGGCTCACGGCCTCCTTCGACCACCTCAACGAGGCGGTGAAGACGCCGGAGGAGACGCGCGACGAGGTGCGCCAGTACCAGCGGCTGCTGGCGCGCATCGACCAGGTGGGGGTGAAGGCCAACGTGTCGCTGAAGCTGACCCAGTGCGGCCTGCTGTTCGACCCGGCGCTGGCGCTGGAGAACGCGCGCGCGGTGGTGGCCGACGCGACCCGGCGCGGCTCCTTCGTGCGCATCGACATGGAGCACAGCGCGGTGACGCAGGCGACGCTGGACATCGTCCGGGAGCTGCACGCGGAGTTCGGCGAGCCCCACGTGGGCGCGGTGCTCCAGAGCTACCTGCGGCGCACGGAGGCGGACGCGCGGGCCCTGAGCAGGGACCGGGTGCGCATCCGGCTGTGCAAGGGCGCGTACCTGGAGGGCCCGGACGTGGCCTTCCCCGACAAGGCGGAGGTGGACGCCAACTTCGTGCGCTGCATGAAGGTGCTGCTCGACAGCGGCGTGTACCACGGCATCGCCACGCACGATGAGCGGATGATTGACGCCACGCTGGAGTACGCGGCGAAGCAGCACCTGCCTCACGGGGCGTATGAGTTCCAGATGCTCTATGGCATCCGGCGGGACTTGCAGGAGCGGCTGGCGAAGGACGGGCACCCGGTGCGCATCTACGTTCCGTACGGGCGGCACTGGTACCCGTACTTCATGCGCCGGCTGGCCGAGCGTCCGGCCAACCTGTGGTTCGTCATGCGCAACCTCGTTCGCGGGTAGCACCGGGGCACGGAGCGGGTATCCTCCGCTCCGCCCATGACCCTTGCGAAATCGTTCTTCATCGGTGGCGCCGTGCTGCTGTCGGCCGGGTGCGCCTCGTCCCGTTCCGCGGCGGGTTCGGAGCCCGCGCACGGACAGCTCAGCTCGCTGAGCGTGGCGTCGCGTCCGGGCGCGGAGTTCTGCGAGCACCGCGTGCCTCGCGAGACGTGCACCCGGTGCAATCCCCACCTCGAGGAGAAGTTCAAGGCGGCGAAGGACTGGTGCGGCGAGCACGCCGTGCCGGAGTCCCAGTGCTACCTCTGCCACCCGGACCTGTCCTTCGAGCCGCTGCCGGCGCTCGCGGAAGGCGCGGACCTGCGCAAGCTGTCCGAGGCCGGCGAGGACGTGCCGGAATTGGGCTCGCATGCGGTGCGCGGCAAGGTGACGGTGTTCGACTTCTACGCGGACTGGTGCCCGCCGTGCCGCCAGGTGGACGCGCACATGTACGGGCTGCTCAACGGGCGCACGGACGTGGCGTACCGGAAGCTGAACGTCGTCTCGTGGGACACGCCGCTGGCGAAGCGGTACCTGGGCGGCGTGCCGAACCTCCCCTTCGTCGTCGTCTACGGCAAGGACGGGCGCGAGGTGGCGCGGCTGATGGGGCTGGATTTGGACGCGCTCGACAAGGCGATTGCCGAGGGAGGCTCGCGATGAGGTGGCTGGCGGTGGCGGCGGGGCTCCTCGCGCTGGCGGTGCCGGGCCCGGCCGCCGCGTGCGCGGGTTGAAGCAATCCCAACCTCCCGGTCGGGGGGAACTCACAGACTGCCTTGAAGGCGGGCCAGACGTCCGTGTCGCTGGCCCTGCTGGCCACGTCCGTGCGCGTGGTGCACGAGTCGTACTGTCCGGACATCGGCCCCATCTGCGGTGAGCGCGACGAGCCACCGCAGCTCCATGACCAGCGCTTCTCGCTGGGCGAGCTGCGGGCACGGGTGGAGTACGGGCTGACGGCGCAGTGGGGACTGGAGCTGCAGCTGCCCCTGCGGCTGAACGCGACGACGGTGCAGTTCCGGCGGTTGGATGGGACGCCGGTGTCGCTGGACTACGTGAACATCCACCACCGCGACGAGACGCTGTTCGGCCTCGGGGATGCGTGGGTGCGGGCGCGGTATGCCTTCGGGCTCGGGGACGTGGGGCTGGTGGCGCGGGCGGGCTTCACGGTGCCGGTGGGGGGCACGGTGGAGAACCCGTTCTCCCTGGGCGAGGCGGGATACGAGCACCAGCACGTGCAGTTCGGCACGGGGACGGTGCAGCCGCTGCTCGCGCTGGAGGCGGAGCGGCGGTGGGACAGCGGCTGGAGTGCCAGGGCATGGGGACAGGCCCAGCTGGCGCTGGTGGAGAACCGGTACGGCTACCGGAGCGGGCACCGCTTCGCGGTGGGCCTGTCGGGCGAAATGCCGGTGGTGGGAGCGCTGCGACTGAGCGCGGGCGCGGACCTGGCCAACGAGCAGCCCGAGCGGTGGGACGGGCGCGTGCAGCAGGACGGCAACCTGGGCCGCACGGACGTGCTCGTGGGGGGCGGATTGACGTACCCCGTGGGCCGCGTGCAGTTGGGGCTGACGGTGCGCGTACCGGTGTACCAGCACATCATCGGCCACCACGGGCAGCTCACGTACCCGGGCCTGATGGGGCTCACGGCGGAGACGCTGTTCGGAGAGTGACGGGCCCACGTCTTCAAGGGCCCAGCAGTCGAGTGAGGACGGTCACCGCTTCGCTCAAGCCCTGCTGGCGCAGCACCTCGAGCATCTCCGCCAGGGTCCTCCGTGGGTTCTTGAGCGCTGCGGCCTGCTCCTGAATCACCCGAGCCACGGCCGCGCCATCCAGGTCGATGATGTTCAGCAGGAAGTCATCCGGGTGCTGTGCCTCCATGCCGTACGAGGCAAGCACCCTGGCCGGGAAGTCCCTCAGGTTGAAGGTGATGATGGCCTGCGCGCCACATCGGATGGCAGCCGCGAGCACGTGCCTGTCATCAGGGTCGGGGAGCCCGGTGAGTCCCACGACGAGTGACTCGTAGCCAGGAACCCGTCCATCCGGGATGGCCGCTTCGAGGAACTGCCGGCTGCGTGCCAGCTGCGCGGGGCTCAAGTCGGGACGCTGCGATGCGATGCTCCGGAAGCACTCGTCGAGAATCTGTTCGGTCCACTTCGCTTGAAAGATGCCAGTCAGGCTCACGCGGACGAGCAGGTCTCGGAGCGGTGCCGGGAACAGGACGCAGGCGTCGTAGACCACGATGAAGGACATGTCAGCGGCAGGCTAGAGACTACCTCTGACGTCCTCCACCCTACAGACAACCCTCCGCCGCTCCAACGGTTGCACCTGCTGCGGATATTGCGGATATTTCGTTTGTCCGGGCCCGCGAAGCCCCTCAGCCAGGAGTCGTTGCATGGGAGTTGGAGTGGACCTTCGTGGCGTCGCCGCCCTCGGTGAAGCAGGCGTCCAGGAGGCTGCGCGTGCGGCGCGCCTGCTCGCCCCCTTCTTGAAGAAGACCCGGAAACGCGCAGCCCCGCGCCTCAGCATCCACCCCGAGGGTGAGTCCCCCACCGAGGGCATCACCGTCCCTCGCGAGGCTTTAGAGTTGTTCGTCCGCATCCTGGAACAGATGGCCCAGGGCCACGCGGTGACCATCGTCCCCATCCATGCGGAGCTGACGACCCAGGAGGCCGCGAACCTGCTGAACGTCTCGCGGCCCTACCTCATCGGACTGCTCGACCAGGGCGCCCTTCCCTTTCACCGGGTGGGCACGCACCGACGCATCCGGTTCGACGACCTCATGGCCTACAAGCGCGAGGACGATGCGCGCCGCAGGAAGGTCGTGGACGAGCTGACGGAAGACGCCCAGAAGCTCGGGCTCGGCTACTGAGCCCCGAGGCGAAGCGCCAGGGGCCTGGTCCTCCGACTGCTCTTGCTTGAGGGACGCTCCGCGCATGCCCCACCTTACGAGGGTAGATGTCCCTCACACGGAAGGCGCATCCATGGGGCTCACGTCGGTGTCTCGCTCGTCTCGCCTTCCTCCGTGTCGGGCTTTCCGCGCGCGGACATGAGCTTGCGAGCCACACTTCCCCAGGCCCTGCTCGCGGGAGCCGCCGGCACCGTCGCGCTCCGGGCCTTCGTGGCGCTGCGCAACCGGGTGCTCGGGCGGCCTCCGCCGTATGCCGCGCGGCACATCGCCGCGCGGCTCGCTCGCTCCGTACTCCACCGTGAGCTGTCTTCCCTCCAGGCCCGCCGCTGGGGTGACGCCATGCGCGCGGTATATGGCCCGCTGCTGGGAGTCGCCTGGATGTTCGCCCGGGAGACCGCTTCCGGGAGCCCCGCTCCACCCGGCCTCGTGCTGGGCATCGGGGTGCTCGGCTTCGAGCTCGCGAGCTTCCCCGTACTGAGCGCGACCGAGTCACTCCGCACCTGGAGCGCCGCCGAGCATGGCTGGCTCGTGGCGCAGACGGCCGTGTACGGCCTCGTCACCGAGGCCACGCTGTCCCTGCTCCTGCGCTGAGCGCCACCTCCGTCCGGGACGCGCGGGCTGCTCGTACCGCGGGGACACCCGCTGTCGCCCTGTCATCACGCTGCCGCAGGGGACGGATGTTTCAGCTCCCAAGCGTGCGTCAGGAAATCCCTATCAACATCGGCGACGTTCCCCGACCCGCGTGGCGGAATGGACAATCACCCACGACCCGAGCCGCTGTTCGTCAGGACCCTGCCTGGGTAAGCGTCTGTTCATCTCGCGGAGCCCTGTCAGACCTCTCTGTCAGATTGGGTTCACATCACCCGGGCATTCCTGCTCGGCGGAGGTGTGGCATGTCGCTGCGTCCCATCCGACGTCTTTCCATGACACGGGCCCTGCCGGCCGCGGTGCTGCTGCTCACCCTCACCCTGGGCTGCGCGAACACGCCCATGGGCACGGGCGGCTCGGGACAGGAGGGCATGGACCCGGGGCAGCCCGCCGCCACGGACCCGAAGGCCGCCAGCGCCGAGGCCGGGCAGGTCGCCGAGCACGTGTGGGCCGTGGCCAGTGGCGTGCACGACGTGGGCTCGCGCCTGGTCTTCACCTTCTGGTCCGAGCGCGGCGCGCTCACGATGACGGGCTATGAGGCCGCGCAGCGGGGTGGCCGCCGTGGGAAGCCGGTCAACGCGAACAGCACCCAGCGCGCGGTGGTCCTCGCGCTCGCCACCGCCATGCAGGGCAACACGGGCGAGCTGCAACTGACGCTGCGGCGGGGAGACACCTCCTGGGAGGTGGAGCCCAACGCCTCCTTCCACTCCCTCCGCCCGACCGAGGCGCGGACGGCTCCCGGGCGTCAGGGCGTCTTCGTGCTGGGTCAGTCCACCACCGTGTCCGCGGGCCTGCAGCAACTGCTCAAGTCCGTGGAGGTGCCGGCGGACGGGACGGTGTGGGTGGACCTCAACGTGCGCGTGCACAACGGCCGCGTGGTGGACTGGAAGCTGGAGCAGTGGCGTCCCATCCGCGCGGGCCGTGGCGGCAAGCCCCGTCCGGTGTCCCCACAGGTCGTCCGCGAGGCGGCGAACGTCGTCGTCCTCTACGCCCCGGGCATGGGCTCGCGCACCGTCCACCTGGGGCTGCGGCTGTCCCACCGCGACAACGAGCAGGTCGCGAGCGGCTGGGTGGAGGAGACCCGCGTGGACCGACTGCCGTCCACCGACGGAGACCGGGGCCTCGCAACTCCCACGGAGTGAGCCCGGGGCCCCAGACGCGACGAGCCCCGGCACGCGACGGAGTTTCTCCGTCACGTCCGGGGCCCTGACTTCACGGCGTCGGCCGCGTCCGCGAGGACGCGTCGGGCCTAGAAGTAACCGCCGAGGGTGGTGGCGACGCTGAACGCCAGCTCCACATCATCGCCCAGGCCGAAGGCCAGGCGCGGGCCGCCGCCCACGAAGAAGTGGTCCGACACGTGGAAGAGGAACGGCGCATACCCCTCCAGGATGACGGTGACGTCGGCCGGCAGGGCCTGGTTCGCGAAGGGCAGGAGGTTGTCACCCAGCTGCAGCGTGACGATGCCCTTGGGCCACACCGACACGCGGTCGGTGAGGGGGATGTTGTAGCCGATGCGCGCGTTCAGCCCGAAGCCGACGAGGTCGTCGCCATCGGCGAAGAGCGCGCGGAGCTGCATGCCGCTGCCGACGGACAGGTTCTGCTTGATGAAGTAGTCCGCGCCCGGCTCCAGGAAGACGAAGCCCACGCCGCTGCCCTGCGTGGAATACCCGAGGCTCGCGGAAGCGTCCGTGCTGATGACCAGCTGCGCGGGCTGACCGAAGTTGCCTCCGCCCGACGCCGCCACCTCCTGCGCACCCGCACTCACCGACACCATGAGCCCAGCCGTCGCGGCCAGGGCCTGCCACTTGTTTGCCTGCATGATGCGTCCCTCCATTGCGTGAGCCCGGCGGACCTACCCGGGCGCTCGCGGCCCCTTCTAGCGAAAGGGCGCGGAGGAACACCTGTTATTTCGTTATTCGTGTGAGCAATGCGCCATCAACGGACAGCCCGGGCCAGCCCCCGGGCCCCCAGGGCCGCCCCGCCCAGCACGCCCCCCACCAGCGCCGCCAGCCCCGCCACCGTCGAGAAACGCTTCCACTTCGGCGTCGGCGGCACGCTCCCGTAGGCCCCCACGCCCTCGGGCACCGGCTGGAAGAGGTTGCCCTCCGGACGCTCGACGGGCTCCGGCTCCGTCTGCAGCCGGGCGCCGTACCGGCCCAGGATGAGGTTGCCCACGAAGGGCGCCACCCGGTCCATCCACAGCACCAGCGAGCCCTGGAGGAAGACGGGCACCTCCGTGCGGCCCGGCTTTCGCGCGCACTTCACCACCGCGCGCGCGATGAGGTCCACGTCGTACGTGGGCGGCACCGGCACCGGCTTCTTCCCGAACTGCGTGGGCGCATGGTCGAACATCGGCGTCGCCACCGACGGCACCAGCACGTTGGACACCTGGATGCCCGTGCCGTGCAGCTCGAGCCGCAGCGCCTTCGCCCAGCCCAGCGTCGCGTGCTTCGCCGCCGTGTACGCGGACAGCAGCGGCGCGGCGCCCTCGGACAGCATGGACTGGACGTTGAGCACGTGGCCGCTGCCCTGCTTGCGGAAGTGCGGCAGCACCGCGTGCGCGAAGCGCAGGAAGCCCAGGCAGGTGACGTCCAGCGTGCGCTGGATATGCTCCCACGGAAGCTGGTCGAAGTAGCCGTAGGTCTGCACCCCCGCGTCATTCACCAGGATGTCGATGCGGCCGTAGCGCGCCAGGCACTCGCGCACCACCCGGTCCACGTCCTCGCGCACCGTCACGTCGCCGGGCACCACGAGACACTCGCCGCCCGCGGCCTCCACCACCGTCCGGAGCGACTCCAGCGCCTCGCGCCGCCGCGCGGTGACACACAGCTTCACGCCCTGCTCCGCCAGGCGCACCGCGGACTGCCACCCCACCCCGCTGGATGCCCCCGTGACGATGGCGACCTTCCCTGCAAGTTGTTCGCGGCGAGCCATGTGCGCACGTCCCCTCTTCGCGGCCAGGTCCTGGGACGATGCGGCGCGACGGCCCACGCGGTAACCGGGCCGACGCGCGGGGCCGCCTGGCTGCCTGCCCCACTCGGGGCGCCAGGGACACGGACATGGGGGACGGCCGGTGGAGGAGTAGGAACCCGGCCGGCCCCCTGCCCGCTCGCCCCGCGCTCCCGGTGGGTGTGGGCCACCGGGGAGGAGTGCGCGGGGCAATTGCCTGTTCGGTGTGCAGCGCCTCCGAGGGAAGGAGGTGCGGGTGGAAGAAGGTGTCCATGGCGGCCCCGCGTCACAGAGCAAGCAGCGAGCCATGGCCGCCCTCCAGTGGAAGTGGCGGTAGCTCGGGCCTCGAGCGCGAAGCGGAGAGCCACCAGCGCCCGGCCCCGGGACCCGCACGTCCCATGAGCGGACAGTGCGGAGGGTGGGCATCTCACCCTCGCCCCGAGCCGTGTTAGTGGGCATCCCACCCTCGCGGGTGGAGGGCCTGGAGGCGTCAGGCGCCCGCGCCAGCGAGCGTCCACGTCGCGGCCCTCGGGCTCCCATGCGCGCATCCGACTCCAGCCCACCTGCTCCCTCCCTCACGGACGCGGCCGATGACGCCGACCGCGTGCCGGTGCCCGCGCCCTTCGCCCGCCTGCGCCGCTTTCCGCTGGATGGCGCGCTGCTGCTGTTCGACCGGGACAGCGGGACGAACGTGCGCTGCGAGGGCCCGGAGACGGCGCACCTGCGCCAGCGCGCCCCCAGGGCCGTGCAGTTCGGCATCACCAACCGCTGCAACCTCGCGTGCACCTTCTGCTCGCGTGATTTGGAGGCCCGCAGCGACTGGACGGCGGACAGCGCCTTCGCCGTGCTCTCCGGGCTGGCCTCCGCGGGCGTACTGGAAGTGGCCTTCGGAGGCGGTGAGCCCTGGGCCTTCCCCCGCTTCGAAGAACTCGTGTGCCGGCTGCACGGCGAGACGCCGCTGGCGGTGAGCTTCACCACCAACGGGCTGGCGCTCACACGCCGCCGCCTGGACGCCGTGCGCGGCCGCTATGGCCAGTGCCGCGTGTCCCTCTATGACGACAATGACTGGCGCGGCACGGTGGCGCGGCTGGCGGACGCGGGCGCGCGCTTCGGCGTCAACTACCTGGTGACGCCCGAGCGGCTGTCCTCCCTGGAGACGGTGGTGCTGGAGCTGGTGGCGCTGGGCTGCCGTGACGTGCTGCTGCTCAGCTACAACGGCGCGGACCGCGCGCTGCACCTGGCTCCGGACGCGGCGCGAGACCTGGCCCGGCGCGTGGCGCTGCTCGGCCGGGCGCTCGTGGGCCGGTGCCACCTGAAGCTCGACGTGTGCTGGGGTGAGCGCATGGAGGGCGTGCCGCGCCTCTTCGACCGCGCGGACTGTGGCGCGGGGCGCGAGTTCCTCGTCCTCACCAGCGACAGGAAGGTGATGCCGTGCAGCTTCCACCACGTCACCTTCCCGGTGGCGTCGGCGGACGAGGTCATGGCGGTATGGCGCGGCCAGCGTGAGGCGCTGGCGTCCGCGTCGCGACTGCCGGGGTGCGCGCGCACGCCCGGCTACGGGCTGGAGTCACCGGCCCCCGGAGGTACGGCGTGAAGGTCCAGGTCTGGAACGCGTTCGCGAGCAACAACAGCGGCAGCTACACCCTGGTGGGCCGCTTCCCCAACGAGACGCTCGCCGCCGACGTCGCCGCCGAGCTGGCCCGGGTGGCCGCCGAGCACAATGTCTGGATGGAGGAGCGCCATCAGAAGGGCTGGGATGATGATGCCCCGCCATCGCCGCTGGAGATCTTCATGCAGCACCACGGCCTCACCCCGGTGCGCTTCACGCAGCTGGAGGATGTCTGGCCCGAGCACAGCGACATCAACACGCCCAGGGTGTGGGCCCAGGGCCACCAGGTGTTCGTGCACCACGGCTGCACGGTGACCCTGCCGCCCACCTTCGGCGAGTACTTCTACAAGCGCGGCGGGCGCGTGGAGACGGAGCTGGACCACTCGCACCACCCGCTCATCGGCGTCTTCCAGCTCAGGTATCCCTACGCGGCCCGCGCCGGTCAGGACGTCCCGGCCCTGGCGCTGCGGGCGCTGGACGCGCTGTACGCGGAGGACGGGCCGCTGGTGCAGCTCACCCATCCGGAGCCACTGCCCGCCTGGCGCGTGGGCGAGCGCTTCGGCGATGGCGACCTCACCGTGGGCGCCGTGTTCACCGACCTGGTCGAGGGCTTCACCACGGTGGACCGCATCGCCCGGGCCCACGGCTTCACCGTCGAGGTGAAGGTATTCGAGTCGTGGGATAGGAAGGGGGATGCGCTCGCCTTCCTCCGGCCGTGCATCCCACCCCTGCCGACGCGCGAGTTGTTCGACGTCGTCCTCACCGGCGCCACGTCCCAGGCCACCCTCGCCGTCACCGGGATGATTGAGGAACTGCGGCAGGTGGACCCGAAGGAGGCTCGCGCGCTGCTGGACTCGGCGCCCGCCCCGGTGCGGCGGCGGCTGCCACGCGGCGTGGCCGAGGCAATGGCGAGCCGGCTCCAGCGCGTCGGCGCCCGCGTGGAGGTGCGCCCCTCCGAGCCGTAGCCGCGCTCCGCCAGACACTCGCAACTGCTTGCAGTTCAATTCCAATCAACCCCCTGCCCGCCCGGTGGTGCCCCGGTTGGGAAGGCGTGGTCCCCGCATGTCATCCTTGCCAATACGCTGCAACGGAATGACCGGTTGGAGGACCATGGCTCGTGTGCGACTTCCCGCCGCGGCGGGCTCGTTCTATCCCGCCAGCCCCTCCGCCCTGGCCACCGCGGTCGACGGGTGGCTGGAGCGGGCCCCCATCTCCGACAGGGAAAGGCCCTCGGCACTCGTCGTCCCTCATGCCGGCTACGTCTACTCCGGCGCGGTGGCCGCCACCGCCTACGCCACGCTGCGCGCCTTCAAGGGCAGGACGCCACGCGTGCTGCTGCTGGGGCCGTGCCACTTCCTTCCGCTACGGGGGCTCGCGTACCCGGACGTAGACGTGCTGTGCACACCCCTGGGCGAGGTGCCGCTGGACGAAGACCTGCGCGAGCGCGCGGCGAGGTTCCGGCAGGTGAGCGTCTCCTCGGAGGCCCACGAGGCGGAGCACTCGCTGGAGGTGCAGCTCCCCTTCCTGCAGCGCGTGCTGGGGCACTTCCGCGTGCTTCCCCTGGTGGTGGGCAGCGCCGACGCGGAAGAGGTGGAGGAGGTGCTCGACGCGCTCTGGGCTCCGGATGTGCTGCCCATCGTCAGCTCGGACCTGTCGCACTACCTCCCCTATGAGGACGCACGGGAGGCGGACCGCGAGACGGCCGAGCGGGTGCTCTCGCTCGACGGCCCGCTGGACAGGGGGAGCGCGTGCGGCGCGGCCGGCATCAGCGGGTTGCTCCTGGCGGCCCGGAAGCGCGGGCTCCGACCGCGACTGCTGGACCTGCGCAGCTCGGGAGACACGGCGGGCGGACACGACGAGGTGGTGGGCTACGGCGCGTTCGCGTTCTACCCGCCCGGCACCGGCTCCTGAGCCTCCCGGCACCGCGCGCCACGCTGGCCGGGCTCAGCTGTCCCAGGCCAGGGTGTACTCGCTGTCGAGCAGCGAGGTCTGCCACCCGCGCACCTGGATGTCCTGCGCACCCACCGCCTGCAGGGCGCCTTCGAGCATGCCCTCGTTGTAGGCGACGGGCGTGAAGATGCGCCGCATGTGGATGCGGCCGGCGCGCGGGCCCGTCCACTCCACCTGCAGCTCTCCGAAGTTGATGGCCATGCGGTACGCCTCGGGGAGCATCTCCACGAGCTGCTTCGGCTCGCCGCCCACCTGCTGCCGCACCTCGGCGCCGAACATGGAGTTGATGAAGGCCAGCGTGCCCTGCACGCCAAGCTGCCGCATCGCCTCCTCGAAGCCGCCCAGCTGCGGCGCCAGCAGCCGCGTCGCCGCGAAGAACAGGCGCATGAAGGGGGGCACGGGATAGAGCTCGTTGAGGTCCAGGTCCTTCTGGACGTCACCGCCCTCGATGATGCGCGACACGGCCTGCTCGTCACCGAGGAAGCGCACGGTGTCGAGCACCGCCGCGAAGAGCATGCCCCGGATGCCCTCCGTGGGCTCCACGAGGGCCAGCCGCGCGGACAGCTCGCGCTCTACGGCCTCTGGCGTGTCCCACCTTCCGCGCTCCATGGTCGTCAGCCCCCGGTGCTGTTTTCCGTGGGGGAATCTCGCATGGCTTCTGCCCGCCCGTGCGAACTCCTGACCGCCCCTGGCGCGGCAGCTCCGCTCTGGTGCGCCCGATGCACCCCGTCCGGGGGACGTCAGCGGGCGACTTCGACGGACGCCTCCTGCTCTCGCCGCAGCCGCGCTTCGAGCACGAAGTTGCCGAAGGGGACCAGCGACGCACCGAAGGCGCCCAGCACGCGCACGAGCGACCAGCGACAGGCGATGGCCACCTCCAACAGCGCGAAGAGGTAGAGGACGAAGAGCAGCCCGTGCACCATGCCCACGACGCGCACGCCCAGCGGCATGCCCGCGAGGTACTTCAGCGGCATCGCGATGAAGAGGAGGGCGATGAAGGACAGGCCCTCGGCCAGGGCCACCGCGCGGAAACGTCCTAGGGGGGTCTTCAGCATGGGGGATTCTCCACCCGCTGTTTCCCATTCCCGGCGCTCCGGGTCCATGCGTCAGGGTGACGCACCCGGGCGGCCCGCCTGTCCTTCGACCAGGCGCGAAGGGCCACGGTATGGTGCGCCTCGCGCGGTGCGTGAAGCCGGCTGGCTCCAGCCGCCCAAGGGGAAAGACATGTCGGGAAACGACAAGCTGGCGGGGACCCTCCAGATGGCTCGCGCGGACCGGAAGGGCGCGAAGCTCGTCCTGGAGCGGCCGGTGGGCACGCTCAACACCGTCGCCATGCGGCTGGTGGTCAGCGGGAAGATGTCCGGCCAGCTGCGCCGGCAGTTCCACAGTGCGACGTTCACCGGCCCGGAGACTGTCACGCTGCCCGACGACTTCCTGCCCTCCGCGGAGCAGGGCTGGTTGATGGTGACCTTCGCCGTGGCCGACGCGATGGGCGTTGGCGCCACCTTCGTCCAGCGGGGCTCGCTCGTCTTCCCCAACGGCCAGAAGGAGCTGCTGTGGGACGAGTTCAACCTGCCCTCGGGCGCGCAGGCCGACTTCATCAACCTGGTCTGGACGGTGACGGAATGAGGGCGGCCCTCGCACTCGTGCTGCTCCTGTGTGGCGCCTCGGCGCGGGCCCAGGGCGCGGGCTCGCCGGATGCGGGCACCGCCGAGCTCGACTTCCCCAGCTTCCTGCGCGGAGGCTCCGAGGCCGCCGCCGGCCTGGACATCGCCACCGCAGGGGAAATCGTCCACCCCTCCAACCCCGCCGCCCTGGTGGCCAGCCTCCGCAATGCCGGCGCCGTGCTCGAGGGCGGGCAGAAGTCCTTCGTGTTGCAGTTCAATCCCTACCTCCTCACGAAGGGGTACGAGCAGCTCTACCCGGAGGCTCGCGCGGCCCGGAAGGAGCGACTCACCCGCTACCTGCAGGACAGCGCCGTCACGCTCGCGCTCGCCGACGACACCCCCTACGAGGGCCTCACCTTCGACGAGGGCCGCTTCGCCACGGTGATGGCGGGGGCCTCCGTGGACGTCTTCGGAGACCGGAGCATCTACGGCGACGCGTACAGCACCTGCATGGACGGCGTGCTCGCGGACCCGAGTCTGTATGACTTCCCGGGCCCTCCGCTGCGCCCCGACTTCAACACCGACGCCGAGTTCCAGCAGGCCGTGGCGGACCACCCCGCGGCCATGGCGCGCGCACGGCAGGCGGGCATCGACAAGCTGCGGCTGGGGCTGTCCTCCTGCGCCCGGCAGGTGCGCGAGGCGTCCAGCGCCCTGTTCCTGTCCGCGGGCGGCCGGTGGGTGACGCCGGGCCTCAAGGCGCAGGACGGGGATGGCGTCGTCATCCAGCGCGGCTTCGGCGCGGCCACGCTGGAGCTGCTGTCCGGCGGCTCCGCCAGCGTGGAGGCGACGCTCCAGCTGCGCGCCCTGTACGAGCGGCAGCGCCCGGGCGAGCCCATGGGCAAGTGGCTCGACGTGGGGTTCTCCGTGGGCATTGCTTCGCCGCGCTTCCTGCTGCGGCTGGAGGCCACGCAGTCCTTCGCGAAGCTGGAGGACACCGACACCAAGCGGGCCAGCATCGTGGCCACCAGCCGCATCGTGCTCGCCGACAACTGGACGGTGGGCATCGGCGTGCAGGGCACGGGGGAGGACATGGGGGATGCCCTCGGGCAGGTCCGGCCGAGCCTCATCTTCAACTTCGCGGACCTGCCGAAGCTGCTCCAGCCGCTGCCGAAGCCTCCAGGGTAGCGGCGCCCGGCTTCTCTCGCGGCCAGCCGGGCCGGTGCACGGGCGCGCGGCCTGGGCTGGCGGCGACGCGGGAGGCGTCCTGTTAGAGATTGTCCTTTCGGGGCCTGCCGCGCGGCCGTACCGCCAGCGCCGGGCCGGGGGAGGACATCGACATGAGCACCGCGTTTCCCGCTCGCTGGTGGCACAAGCTGGAGGACGGGCGTGTGCAGTGCGACCTGTGCCCGCGTGACTGCAAGCTGCACGAGGGGCAGCGCGGCTTCTGCTTCGTGCGCCAGCGCGTGGGCGAGGGGATGGTGCTGGACACGTACGGGCGCTCGTCGGGCTTCTGCGTGGACCCGATTGAGAAGAAGCCGCTCAACCACTTCCACCCGGGGAGCAGCGTGCTGTCGTTCGGCACGGCCGGCTGCAACCTGGGCTGCCGCTTCTGCCAGAACTGGGACATCTCCAAGTCGCGCGAGCAGGACACGCTGGCGGATGAGGCCTCGCCGGAGGCCATCGCCCGGCACGCGGTGCGGCTGGGCTGCAAGAGCGTGGCCTTCACCTACAACGACCCCGTCATCTTCGCCGAGTACGCCATGGACGTGGCGGACGCGTGCCATGCGCTCGGGGTGGAGACGGTGGCCGTCACGGCGGGCTACATCCACGCGCAGCCGCGACGGGAGCTGTACTCGAAGATGGACGCGGCCAACGTGGACCTGAAGGCGTTCACCGAGGACTTCTACAAGCGCGTCACCTTCGCGCACCTGCAGCCGGTGCTGGCGACGCTGGAGTATCTGCGGCACGAGACGCGCGTCTGGTTCGAGGTGACGACGCTGCTCATCCCCGGGCACAACGACTCGGAGGCAGAGGTGACGCGCCTGTCGGAGTGGATGATGGAGCGGTTGGGCCCCGACGTGCCGCTGCACTTCACGGCGTTCCACCCTGACTTCAAGATGCTCGACGTTCCGGCCACGCCACCGGCGACGCTGACCCGGGCGCGCGGGATTGCCCGCCGCACGGGGCTTCGCCATGTGTACACGGGGAATGTCCATGACACCGAGGGCGACACCACGCTGTGCGGTGGTTGCGGCACGGCGCTCATCGTCCGGGACTGGCACCGGCTGCTGTCGTACCGCGTGACGCCGGAGGGACGGTGTCCGGACTGTGGAGAGGCAGTGCCTGGACGGTTCGATGAGGTGCCGGGGGCGTTCGGGGCACGGCGGGTTCCGGTGCGGATTGGAGTGGGAACTCGGACATAGACGCTCTGTTGGCGCTGCATGTAGCGTCCCTGGTCAGCAATGAGGCTGCTCGGAGCCAGGCTGCTCGCCCATGCACTGCTCCTACCGCCGGGCCCGATGACGCACGGCCATCGACAGGCCGCGCTGGCCATCCTGGTTCTCAGCCTGGCGTGCACAGGGGCTCGGCGCTACTACTCGAAGGCAGAGCTGCCCAGATTGGAAGGTAGCGACTCCCTGGTCGTTGCGCCTGGGCCATGGCCGGAAGTTCCTGCCGTTGTCGCAGACACGGCCAATGTCCCGGACGACCTGGTGCTCCCCACCCTCACAGCGTTGATGGAACTGCCCAGTGCCGCGGATGCGTGTGACGCGAGTACTGTGTCGCAATCTACCGAACGCCAGAGGACTGGCGCGTCTCCTGGCCGATTCGGAACGTGGTGAAGTCATCCAGCTCATGCACACCCCCTTTGGGAGGGGTCGATGATGCGGACTTCGGGAGGGACCTGCCTGTCTTCGGCTACGCCCACAACCACCCTTGCGCAACCGACGTCAGCAGTCGGGATCTCGCGGTCTGGCCTCTGGTGAAGTCAGAGGATGGCGTGTGGGTCATTGTTGCGTACGGAACCAGCCCCAGTGGAAAGCTGGCCCGTGATTCCCGAGGACAGTTGATTCCAGCCTGGGGATGGCTCGCGACCGGACCGCGAAGTGCGCCGCGGTTCTACAAGTGGAATCAGGCGGGTGAGGTGTTCAGGTGGGACAGTGGCAAGAAGCGTTGGCAGTTCCAGGCGACGTGCCGTCCCCAGCCGCCCAGTGCATTCAGGCCACAGGGAGCCCCGCCGGAGTGCGCTCCAGAGCCACTCCCGTAGAAGGACTCAAGGTGCCGCATGTCGAGACCTGACTCCCTCATCCTGCTCATCTCCCTGGTAGTAGGCGGAGGTACTGTGCCGCCTCAGCCCCTTGCTGAGAGGCCAGACGCTGGGCTCGTTGTCACAGGGACAGATGCTGGAACCCTTGTGCCCCGTCCTGCGCCCAAGCAGCCCGACGCGGGAACCGTTGCGCCGAAGACCGGCACGTCATCGGCCATTCCATGGCCGGAGGATGAACTGGCTCCCCTGGCCACGCTCGACGGGCCCGCCATCCTCGCCGCTCATGCCGCGCTACAGCAGGTGATGAAGCGCTTTCCCAAGGAGTCCACGAGAGAGTGCGCCTTCTCACCCAGGTCCCTGGAAATACACATCGGCTACCAGGCGGGGTGGTACTTCATTCGAATCGACCACCGCGTGGACAAGTGCCCGGAGTTCGGCCCAGGTGTCACCTTGGAGTTCGACTGGTTCGAGCTGTACGCCTATTCGCCCGAGGGACGCCTGGAGCGCTATCCGTACATGCCTTGAAGCGCCTCACCTCCGAGGCAGCGTGACACCGTGCCGCGTGAGGTCCTCTGGCGTGTTCACATTCACCAGGGAGCGCAGCGTCGGGTCCACCGTGCGCAGTGCATCCTCGGGCAACAGCCGCGCGCGGTAGCGTGACAGGAGCTGGCGCAGGGAGGGGTCCTCCGCCAGCGCCGCTCCCCACTCCGTCGCGAGCGCTGTCCGGTACACCGCGAGCAACGGCTCCACCCGTCCCGCCACCTCGAAGCACACCGCGTCCACCGCTTCACCCCGCGCATCCATGAGGACGCGCACCGCTTCCGGCTGCACGAAGGGCATGTCGCACGCCACCGCCAGCACCCACGGCGTGCGCGCCGCCACCAGTGCCGCGTGCACGCCGCCTGGCGCGCCCTTGCCCGGTACCTCGTCCGCCACCGTGCGCAGTCCGAGCCCCGCGTAGGGCCCTGGCTCGTTCGCCACCAGCAACACGTCCCCGAAGCGCGGCGCGAGGGCCAGCAGTCGCTCCACCACCGTGCGGCCCTCCACCGCCAGCAGTCCCTTGGGCACTCCGGACAGCCTCCGGCCCTGGCCCCCCGCGATGATGGCCAACGTCACATCCGGGTACTCGCCGTCCGAAATACTCATGGCGCGCGCTCTCCAGTCCCACCACCCACGACGTCACCGCTCCACCCCGAGCCCGCGCAACCCGACGCGGTGTACGGGGAACTCCTCAGGCCACCCTCGCCTACCTCCGACGCCTCTCCACCCGCGAGAGTACCTGACGCTCCGAGCCCTGCCCGGGGAGGGAGGAAGCATGCGGGGACCTGACACGCTCCCATGGACAACGGACACGGCCCACGGCGTAGGCTGCGCCGTCCCGATGCCGCTCACTCCGCTCTCCACCGCCCGGCTGGCCGCGCTCGACGCCATTGCCCCCGCGGCTCCCGAGCGGGTGTCCCTCCTCGACGCTCACGGCCGCTTCCTCGCCACGGCCGTCACCGCGTCGCGCTCGCTGCCCGGCTGCGACAACTCCGCCATGGACGGCTGGGCCGTGCGCTCCGAGGAGACCCGGGGCGCCAACCGCGAGCGCCCCTCGCGCCTGCGCATCATCGACACCGTCTACGCCGGCAGTCTCCCCTCCCGCGCCCTTCAGCCAGGCCAGGCCACACGCATCTTCACCGGCGCCCCACTCCCCTCCGGCGCCGACGCCGTCGTCCGCCAGGAGGCCGCGCGCGCCTCTGACGATGGCCAGCACGTGGACGTCTTCATCACCGTTCCTCCTGGCAATGACCTCCGCCGCACGGGAGAAGAGGTCACCTCCGGCACACCCCTCTTCGCTCCCGGCCAGCGCATGAGCGCCGCGGTGCTCGGGGTGCTGGCCTCCCTCGGAGAGACTCACGCCTGGGTGCGCCCCGTGCCTCGCGTGGCGGTGCTCGCCACCGGTGACGAGCTCGTCGCGCCCGGCACGCCCGCCCTGCCCCACCAGGTCTACGAGAGCAACCTCATCCTCGTGGCCGCGCTCGCTCGCGAGGCCGGCGCCGACGTGAGTCACCTGGAGCGCGCCCGTGACGACGAGGGCGCGCTGCGCGACACGGTGTCCCGGCTCGCGCCCCAGGTGGACGTCCTCATCACCACCGGCGGCGCCTCCGTGGGTGACAAGGACCACGTCAAGCGCGTGCTCGCCGCGCTCGGGGCTCGCTTCTTCGTGGACGGCGTCGCGCTCAAGCCCGGCAAGCCCGTGGCCATCGCGCGGATGGGAGACACCGCCGTCGTCGTGCTGCCCGGCAACCCCGGTGCGGCCACCGTCGCCTTCGACCAGCTCGCGCGCCCGCTGCTGCTCAAGCGCCAGGGGGTCCTCGAGACACGCCGCCGGGTGCGCGCCCGCCTCTCCGAGTCGCGCCACAAGCAGGCCGGCCTCACCTACCTCATCACCGCCACGCTGGAGCACTCGGGCGAAGGTGAGCCCCTCGCGCGCCTCCGCCCCCAGGGTGCGGGACAGATTCTGCAGAACGTCCATGGCGAGGGCTGGGCCCTCCTTCCTCCCGGCCGCGCCGACTTCGCAGTGGGCGACTCCGTCGACGTGGAGCTGTTCCACGGGGCCACCTACTCCGCGGTGGACGCCGCCCCGGGTGCCTCCGCATGAGCGCCGTGCCCGCCATCAGCATCGTCGGCTGGTCCGGCGTCGGGAAGACGACACTGCTCACGAAGCTCGTCCCCGAGCTGGCCTCACGCGGCCTGCGCGTCGCCGTGGTGAAGCACTCCTCGGACGCGCACCCGCTGCACCGCCCCGGCAGCGACACCGCCCGCTTCCAGGAGGCCGGCGCCGTGCTCACCGGCTTCGCCACGCCCTCCGGGGTGCAGCTCACCACCAGCGCCGCGTCCCCGGAGGCCCTGCCGTCACTGCTCGCGCGCTATGCCAACGCCGTGGACCTGGTGCTGGTGGAGGGATGGAAGGACGGCCCGCTGCCCAAGCTGGAGGTGTGGCGCGAGGGCCTCGGCCCGCCGCTCGCCCCGTCCCACCCCGAGGTCCTCGCCGTGCTGACGGCGTCGGCCACGCCACCCACCGGCCTGTCCCCCGACGTGCGCGTGCTCGGCCGTGACGACGTGCGCGGCGTGACGGACCTCCTCCTCACGCACCTGCGGCCCGGCCGGCGCGGGCCCCTGGCTCCGTCGGACGCGCGCGGCGTCGCGCGCCGTCCCGTGCATCGTTGGGACGGAGCCCGGCTCCATCCCAGTGAGGAGGACGACGTCGCCGTGGAGGAACCGCTGGAGATTCGTGTCAGCGGAGACTCCGTCGCCATCACCATGCGCACACCCGGCCATGACCGCGAGCTGGCCACGGGCTTCCTCTTCTCCGAGGGCATCCTCCAGAGCGTCGACGACGTGGGCAGCCTCGCGCACTGCGGCCGCCCCGGCGAGGAGGGCTGGGGCAATGTGCTGGAGGTGACGCCCGCGTCCGGCGCCGTGCTGGACGTGGAGCGCGTGCGCGCCGCCCGCCGCGGCACCCTCACCACCTCCGCCTGTGGCGTCTGCGGCCGTCGCAGCGTGGAGGACCTGCTCGCCGTGTGCCCGCCCGTGCCTCCCGGCCCCACGCTTTCCCCGGACGCCGTGGCCCGCGCCACCGAGCGCCTGCGCGACGTGCAGCGAAACTTCGCCCGCACCGGGGGAGTCCACGCCGCCGCCGCGCTCGACGCCGAGGGAAATGTCCTCGCCGCATATGAGGACGTGGGCCGCCACAACGCCGTGGACAAGGTGGTCGGCGCCCTCGTCCTCGCCGGTTCCGTACGCAGCGTCCGAGTCACCCGCACCCCGCTGACACGTCAGCCCGTGCTGCTCGCCGTCAGCGGACGCGTCAGCTTTGAGATCATCCAGAAGGCCGCCATGGCCCGAATCCCTGTCGTGGCAGGTGTTTCCGCGGCCAGCTCCCTCGCCGTGGAGCTGGCGCTGCGTTCCGGAATGACGCTGGCAGCGTTCGCCCGGAACGGCCGCTTCAACGTCTACACAGGCCCTGAGCGCCTCACCCTTCCGTAACCCCGCGAATCCCCGTCACTTCGCCCAGACGCCTTCCACCTTTCACCGCCATGCGACAACTGAAGTCAGACCGGCACCGTAGATGCAGTCTTCCGGCGCGAAGTCCGGCACCTGGGATGGATTCAGGGCAGGGAGCATGTTCGTGGGGCGCAATCGACCCGGTACGGCGGTCCGGACGATCCCAAGAATTCACCTCCTGTCACGTCTTACTCGCGGGGCGGCGGTTGCAACGCGTCGCAGTATCCGGCAATAAGTAGTTCTTTCCGACTTGAAGATTTTTAGCCTCAACGGCATCCTCTGCCTGAACTGAACAAAAGCATGCATTCGGCGCAGAGGGGGGTGGAGACGATGAGCAGCGCAACGGCAAGTGCGGCGGTCGGGGCTCCTGGGACTGAATCCTCTCAGGGCGATGGGATGACGGAAGTCCAGGCGCCCAAGCTGGCGCCGGGTTTCGCGGCGAAGCTGAACCTGACGGTAGACCTGGTGCTGATGTCGGCGGTGCTGGTCGTCGCCGCGTGGCTGGGCAACCAGCTGACGCCGGAGTCCGGCTGGGTCGTCCCCGGGCTGGTCGCCGCAGCGCTGGTGACGTGGATCATCACCGGCACCGCGCTGTGTCTCTATGACTCGCGCTTCGCCGAGCGCAGGAAGCTGGACCACGTGGCGCTCGTGTCGGTGACGACGCTGGCGGTGGTGACGGTGCTGGCGGTGATGGGCCTGGCGCTGCCGGGCCGGGTGATGGGCGTGGCGCCGCTGCTGGTCATCTTCTGGCCCGTGGCGCTGCTGCTGCGGCTGTTCGTCTTCCGTCCGGTGGCGGCGAATGAGCGCCCCATGGACTCGGTCCTCATCATCGGCACGGGCGCCATGGGCCGCTACACGGGCGAGGACCTGGTGGGCCGCGGCCGCCGCCAGGTGCTGGGCTACGTGCGCTTCAACGAAGAGACGGGCTCGGGCGAGCTGCCGGCGCGGGTCATGGGCTCCGTGGACGACCTGGAGCGCATCCTCCGCAACACGGCGGTGGACGAGGTCTACATCGCGGGCAACACGCTGAAGCAGGGCGAGTCCATGCAGGCGGCCATCAAGCTGGCCGAGCGCTTCGGCGTGCCCTTCGCGCTGCCGGCGCACAGCTTCCGCCTGGACCGCGCCCGCCCGGTGGACGGCCGCGCGGTGTCCGACGGCTTCCTGCACTTCGCGGCGGTGACGCCCAAGCCGCACCAGATGGCGATGAAGCGCCTGTTCGACATCTGCGTGTCCGCGGTGGCGCTGTGGGTGCTGCTGCCCCTGCTGGCCGGCGTGGCGCTGGCGGTGAAGCTCACCTCCAAGGGCCCCATCTTCTTCAAGCAGCTGCGCACGGGGCAGAACGGCAAGCCGTTCTACATGCTGAAGTTCCGCTCCATGGTGGTGAACGCCGAGGAGCTGAAGGCGAAGCTGGCCGCGCAGAACGAGCAGACGGGCCCGGTCTTCAAGATGAAGAACGACCCGCGCATCACCGGCATCGGCCGGTTCATCCGCAAGTTCTCCATCGACGAGCTGCCCCAGTTCATCAACGTGCTGCGCGGTGAGATGAGCATCGTCGGGCCGCGCCCGCCGGTGCCCAGCGAAGTCGCCAAGTACGAGACGTGGCAGCGCCGCCGGCTGTCCGTGCGGCCGGGCCTCACCTGCATCTGGCAGGTGTCCGGGCGCAACCAGATTTCGTTCGAGGAGTGGATGTACCTGGACATGCAGTACATCGACCACTGGAGCCTCACCAGTGACTTGACGCTGCTGTTGCAGACGGTGCCCGTGGTGCTCACCGGGCGCGGGGCCAGCTAGGGCCCCTGGCCTTCCAGGCAACCAGACTCACGCGGGGGCGGCATTGACGTGCCGCCCCCGCTCGTCTTCTATGCACCCGGGCATGACCGGCCAGGGCCGGGGGGGCCCGCTTCCACCGTGAACAGTCCCAGTCCTTCCATTTCGCAGGACGCTCAGCAGGGCGCGGACACCGCGCACGAGACGATGGGCGCGGTCCGTAACGGGCTGCAGCTCGGCGGCTCGCTGCTGGTGACGTACGCCATCGCCATGGGCGTGCGCTTCCTCCTTCCCGCCCACCTGGGCCCGGAGAACCTGGGCCGCTTCAACTGGGGGGACAGCTTCTCCGCGGTCTTCTTCCTCGCCACGCAGTTCGGCCTGGAGATGTACATCCGCAAGGAGGTCGCGCGCCGGCCCACTCACGCCAGTGACTTCTTCGGCACCACGATGCTGCTGCGCCTGGGGCTCACCGGGGTGCTGGTGGGCGTGCTCGCGCTCGTCATGCACTACCGCGAAGACCCGCCCGAGGTGCGACACCTCGTGTACGTCTTCGCGGTGGCGCAGGCGCTCATCATCATCAACGCCTCCGTGGCCGCGCTGCTGCACGCCAAGGGCAAGGTGGCGGGGCTGTCCGTCTCCAACATCGTCACCAAGCTGGTGTGGGGCGGCGGGCTGCTGGCGGTGTGCGTCGCAGGGCTGGCGCTGCCCTGGCTGGCGGTGCCGCTGCTGGTGTCGGAGGCGGTGAAGCTGGCGGTGGGCTGGCGCCTGGCGCACCAGCACCTGGGGCTCACCTTCAAGGTGGACATGACGGCCACGTGGAAGGTGCTCAAGGCGAGCCTGCCCTTCTTCATCACCGGCGCGGCCCTGGGAGCCAATGGACGCCTGGACGTGATGATTCTGGGCATGCTGGCCACCCACGAGGAGGTGGGCTTCTACGGCGCCGCGTGGAACATCGCGGGGCTCACCTTCTTCCTCAACCCCGTCTACACCTGGGTGTTGATGCCGCTGGCGTCCCGCGCGGCCGCGCGCTCCGAGGAGGAGCTCACCCGGCTGACCCGCCGCGCGCTGGAGGGCACGCTGGTCGTCACGGTGCCGCTGATGATGCTCATCGTCCTGGGCGCCCCGCTGTGGGTGGGGCTGATGGGCGGCGAGTTCGGCGCCTCCACCCTGCCGCTGCGGCTGATGTCGCCGCTCTTCGTGCTGGCCTTCATCACCATGACGGCCGGCCTCTGGCTGACGATGACGAACCGCGAGTGGTGGGTGACCATCACCAGCGTCGTCGGCAGCCTGCTGCTGATTCCGGCGCTCAACGTGCTGCTGATTCCGCTGATGCACTCGGCCCTGGGCCCCGGCGGCGGCGCCTCGGGCACCGCGCTGTCCATCCTGCTGATGGAGGTGTGCGTCACCATCAGCCTGTTCGCCCGCATGGGCCGCGCGGCGTTCGACGCGCGCCTGCTGGCGCTGGCGGGCAAGACGGCCGCGGTGTGCCTGGCCATCGCCGCGCTGGACGTGACGGTGTTCGCCCCGCTGAACCCGTGGGTGCGGCTGGGAATCGAGGCGGTGCTTTACGTGGTGGGCGTGCTGGCCACCGGCGCGGTGCGCCCGGGCGAGGTGCTCCAGGTGGTGCGCGTGGCCCGCCGCCGTGGCAACCCCGAGCCGGAGGCCGCGGCCCCTGCCGCCGTGGCCCCCACCCTCTAGAGGAGACCTCCGCTGCTTATGCCGTCCCCGCTCCGCCAGACGCCGCCCTCTTCGCGCCTCCCTCCGCGTGCGCTCGCCCGCGCCGCGCTGCTGCTGCTGGCCTCCGTGCTGGCACCGGGCTGCACCGGGCTGGGCAAGTACACCTGGGTGGACGAGTACCAGGAGAAGCCGCCCCCGCCGGACGCCAGCTACCGCATCGCCGCCGGGGACCTGCTCAACATCCGCGTGTGGAACCAGGAGGCGCTCACCACGCAGGCGCGCGTGCGCGAGGACGGGCGCATCAGCCTGCTCTTCCTGGACGACGTGGAGGCGGCGGGGCACTCGCCGGCCATGCTGTCGCAGCAAATCCAGACGCGGCTGAAGGACTACATCAACCACCCCGTCGTCACGGTGGCGCTGGAGCAGGCGCGCCCCATCAAGGTGACCCTGGTGGGGGAAATCAACCGCATCGGCCCGCTGGAAATCGAGACGGGCGCCAGCCTCCTCCAGGCGCTGGCCGGCGCGGGCGGCTTCACCGAGTACGCCCACAAGGACCGCGTCTTCGTCATGCGGCAGGAGGACGGCACCCCGGTGCGCATCCGCTTCCGCTATGACGACCTCAT
Source organism: Pyxidicoccus trucidator (assembly GCF_010894435.1). NCBI lineage: Bacteria > Pseudomonadati > Myxococcota > Myxococcia > Myxococcales > Myxococcaceae > Pyxidicoccus > Pyxidicoccus trucidator. The sequence continues at coordinate 131,727 of NZ_JAAIXZ010000019.1, forward strand.
CCGCGCCGAGGGGCGCGCTCCGACGTTCCGCCTGCGTCCCGGCGACGTCATCGTGGTGGAGTAGCCCGTGCTGGGGGCCGCCCTCACCGTCGCGCTGCTGGAGGTCTCCTCCGCCGCCGTCACGTACAACGTGGCGGTGCGGGCCGACTCGCGCGTGCGCTCGAACGAGGACACGGCGGCGGGCGCTCCTTCCATCGCCGGGGACACGGACATCACCCCCACGCTGGGCCTGGAGCTGCGCGAGGGCAACACCGCCCTGACGCTGGACTACGCCCCGCGCATCAGCCTGCGTGAAATCACCGCGCAGCCGCGCACCGAAGTGCAGCACATGGGCCGGCTCGCGGCGGACTGGCGCCCCCAGCGCGGCGTGTCGCTGCGGCTGGGCGAGGAGCTGGTGCTGGGCAGCGTGAACCTCTTCACCACCGACGTGCTGCCGCTGCCCGACACCGGCACGGACCCGGACGGGCCGCTGCGGCCTCCCGAGGACGGCGGCCCCCTGCAGCCCCTGCCGGCGGCGGACACCGTCTACTTCCTGTCCTCCGCGACGACGCTGACGGCCAACACCGGCCTGCTGGGACGGCGCTGGCAGCTGTCCGGCTCCACCGGCTTCTCCATCAGCGGCGGGCTGGACGGGCCGGCGCGCGAGGCGGTGCCCATGCAGTACGGCCCACGCTTCGACCTGTCGCTCAGCCACGCGCTGTCTTCGCTGAGTGCCATCACGACGTCCGCGGCGGTGGCGCACTCGCGCTTCTCCACTGGCGCCAACAACACGGTGCTGACGCTGACGGAGTCGTGGGGCCAGCGGGTGGACCGGCGGACGTCCCTGGAGGCCGGGGCGGGCGTGAGCCTGGTGCGCTCGCTGGAGGCCCCGACGGAGGAGGACCCGGACGCGGAGCCCGTGGAGGGCGAGTCCCCCGACGCCCCGCGCACGGAGCTGCTGCCCAACCTCACCTTCGCGGTGGGGCACCGGGTTCCCTCGCGGACGGCGGACTTCTACGGCCGCGTAGGAGTGCGCGTGACGCCCTTCGTGGACCGGCTGACAGGCAGGGTGTACCCGAGGGCCGACCTGACGCTGTCGGGAGCCTGGGCGCTAGGCCCGCGCGTGCGGCTGTCCACCACCGCCGGCACCGCCTTCGCCGTGGGCGGCGCCAGTGGGGACCGCATCGTCACGGGGGGAGTCACGGCCTCGTGGATTCTCACACGCTGGGTATCAGTGGATGCCGACATGCGGAGCACGCACAGCCGCTCGCCCGACCTACCGGCGGCCCGGCTGAACTGGGCCGCGTCGCTGGGCCTGTCCGTGCGGCAAACTGGTATCCTCTGAGGGCTGAGACATGGCGAAGCTCATCCTGATGTCCGTCCTCTTCATGACCATCACCCTGCCCGCCATGGCGGCGAGGGACCCGCACCCCGTGCGGGGGTTGAAGAAGGCCATCCTGTGGATCTTCCTCTTCAACGCGGCATACACGTACGGCGTCCTTGTCTGGGTGCCGCGGCTCGGCTTCGACTGAGCGAGCATCAGCAGAAAGGCTGACGACGAATGGAGCCCCAACTGCAGACCGTCTTCCTGGTGGAGGACGCCCCCTTCTTCCGGAAGATGCTGGGCGACTACCTGCGGGACATGGGTTTCGAGGAGGTGGTGGAGCTGCCCAGCGGCCGCGCGGCGCTCAAGCACCTGGAGACCGCCCTGTGTCCGGACCTGGTGTGCCTGGACCTGACGCTGCCGGACATCTCCGGCTATGACCTGTGCGAGGTCATCCGCAAGACGCCGTCGATGAAGGACGTGCCGGTGCTGGTGGTGAGCGCGCGGGATTTGCCCGAGGACAAGGCCCACGCCGAGGAGGCGGGCGCCAACGGCTACCTGGGCAAGCCCTTCACCCAGGAGGAGTTCACCCGCCGGGTGCAGCAGCTCATGAAGGGCTACGGGCCGAGGAGGAAGTCGTGACGATGCCCGCGCCCGGGGCTCCCGGGCCGCGCCCCCACCCGGTGCCTCCCCCGCAGCCGCTGTTCGTCCCCGAGCGCCCCGAGACGAACGCGCCCGCGGACCTCATCGACTGGGGCCTGGTCATCGACTCGGTGGGCTACCTGAAGAACGCGGTGCTGCGGCACTGGTTCCTCGCGATGGTGGTGGCGGGCCTGGTGTCCGCCATGGCGATGGGCGTCAGCAAAATCATGCCGCGCAAGTACCGCGTCGAGACGCGGATGCTGACGCAGCGAAACTTCATCATCTCCTCGCTGGCGAACCCGGGGCGCTCCATTCCCGTGGACGCGGACCAGCCCACGCGCGCCGCGTGGGAGATGGTGATGAAGTACGACAACCTGAAGACCATCGTCCACAAGGCGAAGCTCGTCGAGTACTGGGACATGAACCGCTCCCCCATCTCCCGGCTGAAGGAGAAGGTGACGAAGAAGCCGCCTCCGCCCATGGAGGACAAGGACAAGGAAGACGCGCTCATCGCCATGCTGGAGCAGGCGATGATTGTCGGCGTGGAGGGCGGCACGGGCACCGTCTCCATCGGCGTGGAGTGGGGTGACCCGCAGCTCGCGCTGAACATCGTCGAGGCCGCGCAGCAGAACTTCCTCGACATGCGCCAGGCGGCGGAGATGGGCGCCGTGTCCGAGGCGATTACGATTCTGGAGAAGCAGGTGGTGGATGAGGGCGAGGGCATCAAGAAGGCCATCGCCGACCTGGACGCCACGGTGCGGCGCATCGAGCTGAAGCGCCGCAAGGAAGAGGAGAAGGCGGCTCGCAAGGGCACCCCGACGGCGTCCGGCGGGATGATCAACACCGACCACCTGCTGGCGCAGATGCGCTTCATGATTCAGACGAAGCGCCGGGCCATCAGCGACGTGGAGGAGTTCCGCGCGCGGCGGCTGACGGAGCTGCGCAACCAGCTGTCCGAGGCGCGCGTCATGTACTCGCCGCGGCACCCGATGATTACGGACATCGAGCAGCGCATCATCGCGCTCCAGGAGGACTCGCCTCAGCTGGTGGCGCTGCGCTCGGAGCTGAACGAGCTCATCAACGAGTACACGCGCAACGGCGGCAACCCGGCGGAGCTGGAGTCGGGGCTCTCGACGGCGGGGATGCCCATCGGCACGCTGGGCGGGCAGGCCACTTCGGACAACCCCGAGGTGTCGGTGGCCGCGGACCGGGTGCGCATGCTGGTGATGCGGCACCAGGAGAAGACGCGGCGGCTGGACCAGGCCCGCACGGAGCTGGAGATTTCGAAGGCGTCGATGAAGCACCGCTTCAGCGTGCTGGCGCCGCCCACCTTCCCGGAGAAGCCGTCCAAGCCGAAGGTGCAGCTCATCGTCGCCGCGGGCGTGGTGGGCGGCATCGGCCTGGGCATCTTCGCGGCGGTGGCGCTGGACATCATCCGCCGGCGGATTCTGGAGAAGTGGCAGGTCGAGCGTTTGCTGAAGCTGCCGGTGCTCGCGCAGCTGGAGCGCCGCTGAAGCGGCTTGAGCGGCGCTAGCGCGCCCTCGGGGGTGACTGTCGTGACGGTGTGGACCTGGGTGGATGTGGCGCTGTGCGTGGGGCTGCTGCCGGTGGCGGTGGCCTGCGGCTACCTGTTGTTGCTGACGCTGCTGTCGTGGCGGCGGGCCGCGCCGGTGCCTCCGGCGCCCGTGCGCAGGTTCGACGTGGTGATTCCGTCGCACAACGAGGAGCTGGGCATCGCCCGGACGGTGGCCAACCTGTCCGCGGTGGACTACCCGGCCGCGATGCGGCGCATCCTCGTCGTGGCGGACAACTGCTCGGACGCGACGGCGCAGAAGGCGCGCGAGGCGGGCGCCACGGTGCTGGAGCGGCACGACACGGAGAAGCGTGGCAAGGGCTACGCCCTGGCCTACGCCTTCGAGTTCAGCCAGAAGGACGGCTTCGCGGACGCGGTGGTGGTGGTGGACGCGGACACGGTGGTGTCGCCCAACCTGCTGCACGCGTACGCGGCCCGGCTGGAGAAGGGCGCGAACGCGGTGCAGGCGCACTACGGCGTGATGAACCCGACGGCGTCCTGGCGCACGCGGCTGATTACGATTGCGCTGGGCATGTTCCACAAGGTGCGCTCGCTGGGCCGCGAGGCGCTGGGCGTGTCCTGCGGCCTGCGCGGCAACGGCATGTGCTTCACCCACGCGGTGCTGCGCGAGGTGCCGCATGACGCCTTCAGCGTGGTGGAGGACCTGGAGTACGGCATCCGCCTGGGCAAGAAGGGCCACCGCGTGCACTACGCCTGGGAGGCGGAGGTGCTCGGGGAGATGGTGTCCGGCGAGAAGCAGAGCCGCTCGCAGCGCCAGCGCTGGGAGGGCGGACGCAAGCAGATGCGCAAGCTGCATGGGTGGCCGCTGTTGAGCACCGCCCTGCGCGAGCGCAGCGGGCTGCTGCTCGACTTGTCCATGGACGTGCTGGTGCCGCCGCTGAGCCAGCTGGTGCTGGCCGCGGTGGGTGGCGCGGTGGCGGCGGCGGTGGTGACGTGGCTGTCCGGCGGCACGGCGGTGCTGGCGTCGAGCGTCGCGAGCTTCGGCCTGGCGTCGCTGGGCGCGTACGTGCTGCGCGGCTGGTGGGTGTCCGGCGTGGGCCCGCGCGGGCTGCTCGACCTGGCCTGGGCGCCTGTGTACGTGGTGTGGAAGGTGGGGCTCATGCTGCGCGGCGGCGGCGCGGAGAAGCGCGGCGAGTGGGTGCGCACCACCCGCGAGGCGGAGAACAGCGCGGACGTGCAGCGGTAGACGTCGCGGGCGGCGGCGCGGGCTCCGAGGCTTCGGAATTCCAGGCCAGGAGCGCGCTCGAGTGCAGCGGTAGACGTCCCGGGTGTCGACGGTACGAGTTCCCTGGCTCCGGGGTTCGGAGCCAGGTGCGGGCTCGGCGCCGAAGCGGGCGTGATTGAACGATGATGAAGCGCGGAGGCCCCTGTGCGGAACGGGGCCCACGTCCTCTGGATGATGGCCACCTCCTGATGCAACGAGGTGGCTCCCATGAAGTCCATTGTCCCGCGTGTGCTGTGCGGTCTCCTGATGTTGCTGGCCGTGCCCTCCCTGGCGCAGCCCGCTGCTGGCACTCCTTCCAGCGTCATCATCGGCACGGTCATCGACGCCCAGAGCCGGCAGCCGATTGCCGACGCCGTGGTCACCGCGACCTCGCCCGCCCTCCAGGGTGAGCAGACCGTGGTGACCGACGCGAAGGGCAACTTCCGCATCCCCCAGCTTCCGCCGGGTGTGTACACCCTGCGGTTCGAGAAGGAGCAATTCAAGCCGTACGCGCGGTCCGACGTGCAGCTGCGGCCCAACCGCACCATCCGCATCAACGCGGAGCTGCTCCCCGAGTCGCTCGGTGCGGTGGTGGAGCTCTCCGGCGCACCGCCGACCATCGACGTGGGCTCCACGACCGCCGGCGTCAACGTGGACCAGGAGTTCATCAAGCGCATCGCCGTGGCCCGTCCGGGTGGAAAGGGCGGCGCGGCCCGCTCCTTCGAGTCCCTGGCGGAGACGCGGCCGGGCGCCAGGAGTGACAACTACGGCGTGTCCATCAGCGGCACGAGCTCACCCGAGCGCGGCTACGTGGTGGACGGGCTGTCCACCAGCGACCCGGCCTCCGGCATCAACGCGAGTCCCCAGGTCCCCAGCGCCGCTCCCGCGAGCACGGTGTCCTCCGGCGTCCGCGCCTCCGAGCGCACCGTGCCGCCCCAGGGCCGCTCCTTCTTCGACATGTACTTCAAGGGCTACGGGGTCAACCCGACGGTGACCACGGAGGAGGAGCGCTTCTCCACGTTCTCCGTGGACACCGATACGGCGTCATACACGCTGATGCGCTCGTACCTGGAGCACGGGTCCCTGCCCGACGAGCAGGCCGTGCGCGTGGAGGAGTTCGTCAACAGCTTCGACTACGGCTACGCGGCCGAGCCGGACGCACCCTTCAGCGTGCACGTGGAGGGCTTCCCGTCCCCGGCGCGCAAGGGCTACCAGGTGGTCCACATCGGCGTGAAGGCGCGCGAGGTGAGCGCTCAGCAGCGCAAGGCGAGCCACCTCGTCTTCGTCATCGACGTGTCCGGGTCCATGAGCGGGGAGAACCGGCTCGGGCTGGTGCAGCGCGCGCTGCGCCTGCTGGTGGCCGCGCTGGATGAGCGGGACGCCGTGTCCATCGTCGTGTACGGCTCGCAGGCGCGCCAGGTGCTCGGGCGCACGAGTGCCACGCAGAAGCAGCGGCTGCTGGCCGCCATCGACGGGTTGACCATCGAGGGCGCCACGAATGCGCAGGCGGGGCTGGAGCTGGGCTACGCGCTGGCGGCGGAGCACCTCCTGAAGGGAGGCATCAACCGCGTCATCCTCTGCTCGGACGGTGTGGCCAACAACGGCATCACCGACGCGGACGGCATCTGGGCGCGGGTGAAGGGCTTCGCGGCCCGGGGCATCACCCTGTCCACCGTGGGCTTCGGCATGGGCAACTACAACGACGTGCTGATGGAGCGGCTGGCGCAGGTGGGCGAGGGCAACTACGCCTATGTGGACCGGCTGGAGGAGGCGCGCCGCATCTTCGTGCAGAACCTCACCGGCACGCTCCAGGTGGTGGCCAAGGACGTGAAGCTGCAGGTGGAGTTCGACCCCGAGGCCGTCGTGCGCTACCGGCTGCTGGGGTACGAGAACCGGATGCTCACGAAGGAGCAGTTCGCGGACGACAAGGTGGACGCGGGCGAGGTGGGCGCGGGGCACTCCGTCACCGCGCTGTACGAGGTGAAGCTGCGCGAGCCCGCGGCTTCCTTCGGCACGCTGCGCATCCGCTACAAGGCGCCGGAGGGTGGGGACTCGAAGCTGATGGAGAAGCGGCTGCCGTCGTCCGTGCTGCGCACCGCGTATGGCCGGGCCGCTCCGCCCACGCGCCTGTCGTACGTGGCGGCGGCGTTCGCGGAGAAGCTCCGGGGCTCGTACTGGGTGCGGCCGCTGTCCTACGACGGGCTGGTGGCGCTGTGGGAAGAGGTTGGCCAGTCGCTGAAGGGCCGGCAGGACGTGGCGGAGCTGGGGGCGCTGATCCGCAAGGCCCGGACGCTGGACCAGCGCGAGGACCGGTTCGAGCGCTTCGCGCCCATCAGCACCATGGACTTCGACCGGGTTCCGGCGATTCCGTAGGGCGGTGGGTGTGGGTAGGAGCGACCGGTCTGCTGGTGGGTGGCCAGGCGCACGAAACTAAAATGGGGTTTTAGTTTCGTGCGTCCGGGCGCCCCCACTTGCACGAAACTAAAATGGGGTTTTAGTTTCGTGCGTGGAGCAAGCGCGGGTAGGACATCCCAGCTGGGACCGGCTCTTCGAGTTCGCCGTCGGGCAGGCGGGCCTCTTCACGACGAAGCAGGCGGCGGAGGCGGGGTACTCGCCCCAGTTGCTCGTCCACTACGTCCGCATCCGGCGCATCGTCCGAGTTCAGAGAGGGGTGTACCGCCTGGTGCACTTCCCGCTGGCCGAGGACGAGGAGTTCGTCACCTTCTGGCTCTGGTCGGAGCAGCAGGGGGTGTTCTCCCATCAGACGGCACTGATGATGCAAAGGCTGTCCGATGTGCTGCCCTCTCGCGTCGATCTGACTCTCCCGCTGTCCTGGAAGAAGCGCCGGCTTCGCGTTCCTCCAGGCGTCGTCCTGCACCATGCCGACCTCCCCGCCGCGGATCGCACCTGGTGGGGGTCGGTGCCGATGACATCTACGCGCCGGACACTCAGCGACTGTGCCGCCTCTCACCTGTCGCCCGAGTTCCTCCTGCAGGCCTTCCACCAGGCACTCCACCGAGGACGTGTCACACGGTCGGAAATCCCCGATGTCGAGCAGGCACTGAAGCCCTACCTGGCCCCCGCGTGACGGCGCGTGGCTATGCGTCACCCGTCGCGTTCAAGCAGGCCCTCGAACAGAGACTGAGGTCCGCTTCACGGGACGGAAGGGAGTTCACGCGCCGCCGCCAACGACTGGTCTTCGAACGATTCCTCGCTCGTGTCGTTCGCGCCTTCGGAGATGCCGCGACGTTGAAGGGTGGACTCGTGCTGGAGCTCCGCATCGAGCGCGCACGCGCCACGATGGATGTCGACCTGCGCCTGAGCGACACACCCGCCGGGCTTCTCGCGCGACTGCAAGCGGCGGGACGACTCGAGCTGGGGGACTTCATGACGTTCGAAGTCCATCCCGACGCGAACCATCCCGAGCTTCAGAACGAAGGGCTGAAGCACGAGGGGTTTCGCTTCCGCGCCGAGTGCATGCTCGCGGACAAGCTCTATGGCGATGTCTTTGGGGTCGACGTGGTGATTGAAGCCCCGCGCTTGGATGAGCCCGAATTCATCGTCGCGCCAGACGTGCTTGGCTTTGCTGGCATCGCACCACCTCGAGTGCGCCTGTACCCCGTGGAGACTCACATCGCGGAGAAGCTCCATGCGTACACGCTTCCTCGCTCTCGCCCGAACACGCGTGTGAAGGATCTGCCGGACCTCGCGCTACTCGCCAGCATCGGAGCGCTGGACACACCCCGCCTTCGTGCCGCACTCGTGGACACCTTCACCTTCCGCGATACGCATGCCCTGCCAGCCTCTACCCCTGCGCCGCCCGACGCGTGGCTCCAGCCCTATGCCAGCCTGGCCGTACGAGACCGCCTCCCATGGACGACGCTCGACGCCGTCACCGCGGTGGTGCGCGCCTTCCTCGACCCGGTGCTCGCGGGTGAGCAGCGCCTCGTCTGGGAGCCGGGCACGTGGTCCTGGCGCGCGCGGCCCTGAGCCGAGGGCCCGTCAGTCCGCCAGCGGCATGCCCCAGTCCGGCTGGCCGCGCTCGCCTTGCAGCCAGCGGTAGACCTCCAGCACCTGCTCCGCCTTCGCCTTCCACGTGAAGTACTTGAAGACGCGCTCCCGGGCACGCTCGCCCATGGGCCGGATGACCGACGGGTCCGCCGCCAGCTTCGCCAGCACCTCGCGCACCCGCACCACGATTTCCTCCGGCGTACCCATCTGAATCGCGAAGCCCGTCGCCGGACTCACGATTTCTCCCGGGCCGCCGTAGTCCATGACGATGGGCACCAGCCCCAGCGCCATCGCCTCGCACACCACCGCGCCGCCGAACTCGCGCACGCTCGGGAAGCCGAAGACGTGGTTCTTCGCCAGCCGCCCCTGCAGCTCCTGGTGCTTCACCCACCCGGCGAACGTCACCCCGGACTCAATCCCCTCGCGCGCCGCCTGCGCCTTGAGGTTGGGCATCTCCTGGCCGTCGCCGATGTACTCCAGCACCACCTTGCCCTCGCGGATGAGCGGCGCCGCCGCCTCCATCAGCATGGCCATGCCCTTGTACGGCACGAAGCGCCCCACGAAGGCCACCCGCAGCGGCAGCTCCACCGGCCCCTCCGACTTCGCCGTGCCGAAGCGCTTCGGGTCGATGGCGTTCTCAGGGATGTACACCGTCTTCGGCTGCCACTTCTCCGCCACCTGCCCCCGCGTCGCTCGCGAGCCCGTCAGGATGGCCGACGCGTTCTCCCGCGTGGACGTGTAGAAGGGCATCAGCTTGTACACATCGCGGATGTAGCTGAGCCACTCCTTCTCCCGCCGCCGCGCGCCCCCGAAGCCCTTGGGCCACGGCAGGCCGCCATTCATCGGGCCCATCATGAAGGGCACCCCCGCGGACTTGCAGCGCGCCGCCAGCGTGCTCGGCGTGGTGGGGCTGATGGGCGTGTAGCGGTGCACCAGGTCGAACTCGCGCGCCTGGATGCGAGCCCCGAAGCGCCGCCAGAGCACCTCCTCGAAGTAGTAGTACGGCAGCGCGCTCAGCGCGGTGGCCGTCGTCCAGCCCACCCCCGCGCTGCCGCGCATCAGCTGCCCCACCTTGTCGAGCGGCTTCTCCACCGGTGTGGAGTCCAGCGCGGTGAATTGCGAGCCCTCCTGCACCCCCTGCTTGAGGATGTTCTCCCGGTTGCGCACATGGGTGACCAGGTGCACGTCCGCCACCTCGGTCAGCGCATGGTAGAGCGACCAGCCTTCCAGCGGGACGCTCACCCAGTCGGGGTTGCACAGCTCGGCAATCAGGAGGACACGAGGGCGGGAAGCAGGCATGCGTGCCACATCATCTATCCCAACCCGGCAGCCAGATGTAGCCTCCCCGCGCACGGATGTACGACGCCCCCTATCAGGCCTACCGGCCGCCCTACCTGCGCTTCATCGCGCTGCTCGGCTTCATGGTGCTCGCCACCGTGGGAGGGGCCATCATCCACCCGGTGGTGGCGCTGGTCCCCCTGCTGGCCTTCACCGTGGTGTGGGTCGTCCTGAAGGTCCCCGTCCGCTACCCCGTCCTGGTGGTGCTCTACCTGGTGCTGGCCGTGGACTACGTGGCCGAGCGCCCCCAGTCCGGCCTGTGGGAGTCCCCCCTGTTCCCCCTGGGGGAATTGCTGTTCGGCCAGCTCAGCCAAATCACCAAGATTGGGGCGCTGCGCTTCCCCCTCATCGACGTGCTCATCATGGGGCTGCTGGGCCTGGCCATGTACCGGCGGGTGGTGAAGTCCCCCATCGACCCGCCGACGGCGCCCATGCCCCGGCCACTCATCGCCGTGACGGCGCTGTCACTCGTCGCCATCCTCTTCATGGAGGTGCGCGGCATCGCCCGGGGCGGGGACTTCAAGAACTCGCTGTGGCAGTGGCACCAGGCCGCGATGCTCCCGTTCATCGTGGCCATGTTCCACTACGCCCTGCGCGGGCCCCAGGACTGGCCGATTGTGGTGAAGGTCATCGTCGCCGCGGGCATCACCAAGGCCCTGGTGGGCAGCTACTTCGCCCTGGTCATCATCCCCGCCCTGGGCGTCTTCGTGGAGTACACGACGTCCCACTCGGACTCGATGACGTTCATCTTCTGCATGCTGGTGGTGCTGGTCCGCTTCATCGAGCAGCCGAAGTCAGCCCACCTGATACGGGGGCTCGCCGTCATCGTCATCATCCTCATGGGGATGGTGTTCAATGACCGGCGCCTGGCCTACGTCAGCCTCGTGGGCTGCCTGCTCGCCGCCTTCCTCATCAACCCGTGGACGCCGCTCAAGCGCCTCGTCGTGCGCTTCACGCCCTTCATGGCCCCGGTCATCGCCCTCTACATCGCGGTGGGGTGGAACCGGCCCACGGGCATCTTCGGGCCGGTGGACACCATCAAGTCACTGATTGAGGGCCAGGGCGGCGAGGAGGCCATGGACTACCGGGACATCGAGAACCTGGACATGATTGCCACCTGGGCCCAGTTCCCCATCCTGGGCACCGGGTACGGGCACGAGTTCCTGGAGCCGATTCCCCTGCCGGACATCGCCTTCGTGTTCCCCACGTACCGGTTCCACCCGCACAACTCGCTGCTGGGGTTGCTCGCGTTCGGCGGAATGCTCGGGTACACGGGCGTGTGGCTGTACCTGGTCATCACCGTGTTCTTCGCGGTGCGCGCCTACCACCGCTCCCCCGTCTCCGAGTACCGCGCCGCCTCGCTCATCATCGTCGGCGTCATGGCGGCGTACGTGAATCAGGTGTTCGGAGACATGGGCATCATCTCGTACATCTGCACGTTCCTCGTGGCGGTGTGCGTGGCCATGGCCGGCAAGCTGGCCACGCAGACGGGCGCGTGGCCCGTGCCCAACAGCACCCTGCTGGGCCTGTCACCGTCCGCGCCCGTCCCGCCTCCCGGCGCCATCTCGTATCCCAACGAGGACGCGACGAAGACGGCGGCACGGCGCTCCTGAGCGCGTCCACCCGCCCGGGCCGTCAGCCGCGCTGCTTCGGGAGCACCACGTGGAAGCTGCTGCCCACGCCGTCGCGGCCGGGGGACTCCGCCCAGATGCGGCCACCGTGGCGCTCGACGATGCCTCGCGAAATCGCCAGCCCCAGCCCCAGCCCGCCGTAGGAGATTCCGTGCGCGCGGTTGAAGCGCTCGAAGATGTGCTCCAACTGCCCCTGCGGAATCCCCACGCCCCGGTCCGTCACCTCCACGTGCACCTGCCCCGGCTCCTGGCGCGCCGTCAGCCGCAGGGCCCCGCCCCCCGGTGAGTAGCGCAGCCCATTGGCCACGAGGTTGGTGAACACCTGCTCCAGCCGCTCCCGGTCCGCGCGGAGCACCAGCCCCTCCGGCGCGTCCACGGCGATGTGGTGCTCCTGCGCCAGCGGCTGGAAGTGCTCCACCACGTCGTGCAGCAGCGTGCCCAGGTCCACGTCCCCCTGCTCCAGGCGCAGCTCGCCGCGCTGGAGCCGGCCCACGTCGAGCAGGTTCTCCACCAGGCTCGCCATGCGCGTCACACTGCGGTGGAGGCCCCGCAGCGCCTTGTCCACCCCCTCGTCCATTTCCGGGCCCGACCGCACCCGCGCGAGGTGCGCGTAGCTCCGCGCCGCCTGCAGCGGCGTGCGCAGCTCGTGCGCCGCCATGGTGAGGAACATGTCCTTGGCCTCGCTGGCCGCGCGCAGCACCTCCACCGCCTTGCGCGCGTCGTCGATGTCCGTCGCCGTGGCAATCCAGCCGACAATCTGGCCGTCCTCATCGCGCTCGGGCAGCGTCCGCCCCAGGAACCAGCGGAACTCGCCGTCCTTCGCGCGGCGCAGCCGGTACTCCTGCTCCAGGGGCTCGCCGGTGCGCAGCGAGCGGGCCCACGCCTGCCCGCAGCGGGCCACGTCCTCCGGGTGGATGAGGCGCCGGTTCTCCTCGCTCCGCCGCGCCTGCTCGGGCGTCAGTCCCGCGTACTCCAGCCAGCCCCGGTTGGCATAGCTGACGGTGCCGTCCACCAGCAGCGCCCAGACGAGCTGGGGCATCGAGTCCACCAGCCGACGGAAGCGCTGCTCGCTCTGGCGCTCCAGGATGTGCCGCTCGCGCTCCCATAGCGCCGCTTCCTGCGCCTGCAGGCGCTGCTGCTGGCGGTACAGCGCGACGAAGGCCTCCACCTTCCAGCGCAGCACGTCCGGGTGGAAGGGCTTCACCACGTAGTCCGCCGCGCCCATGGCGTAGCCGTGCACCAGGTGCGTCTCCTCGCGGCTGTGGGCGGTGAGGAAGATGATGGGCGTGTAGCGCGTGCGCTGCCGCTGGCGGATGAGACGCGCCGTCTCGAAGCCGTCCATGCCGGGCATCTGCACGTCCAGGAGGATGAGGGCGAAGTCCTGGCGCAGCAGCCAGCGCAGCGCCTCCGGACCCGAGGCCGCCTTCACGAGCCGCTGGCCGAGCGGCTCCAGGATGGCCTCCAGGGCGAGCAGGTTCGCGCCGTGGTCGTCCACCATCAGGATGCTGGTGGGGGACAGCGCCGCTTCGGCGGAGGCATCCGGCCTGAGCTGTTGGGGCGCTTCCAACGGCACTGCCTCCCTTCTCACCGTGAACCCTCGCGGTAATCAGCCTCCGCGCTCCTGACAACGGGCCCCCGAGACTCCGGTCCAGTGGCGGACGGGGCGGGGAGGACAGGCTGGTCAGGTCTCCCACATCATGAACCCACCCTCCAGGGGCGGCCAGTCCGTGACCTCGGGTGACGCCGGGTCATACCTGGCGAGCGCCAGGCTCCGTGACTCGGGAAGCGGCCCCTCTTCTCGCGAGGGGCGCCCGGGTTTCCCCAGGCGCTCCCACCGTCACGGGTTGGGGATGACCTTCAGGACGCCCTCGGGCCGGGGCGGGTGCGCGGCGAAGAAGAAGCCCGGGCCCTCCTTCCCCGGAGTCGGGTGCCGGGCGCGCCACGCCTGCTGGGCCGTGTCCCAGGCTTCCACGAGCTCCAGCAGGGACTCCAGCCGCCCCTGCGCCTCGGCACACCAGGCCGGGCCCTTGCTCCGGTACCAGGGCTCGCCTCCGGGCTCCTGCGCTCGCAGCTGGGCCTGGAAGAGCGCCTCGAAGCGCGCCAGCAGGTCCTCCTTCCAGGTGGCATCCTTGAACAGCCCCCGGACCTCGAAGAGCTGGCGCTCCAGCTCCGACATCAACACGTGCATCCGGACCCAGCGGTGCTCGGAGAAGTGGACGCTGTCCGTGTCCCCGTAGCGCGTGAGCAGCTCCCGCGCCGCGTAGCAGCCCTTGAGCTGGATGCGCTCGAGGACCTCCGGCTCCATGTCCAGGTTGAGGCCGCCCTCGTTCGCGTCGAGGAAGAGCTGGAGGATGCGCTCGCGGTAGCCGGGCATGCCCGCCTGCGCGTTGTCGCGGTAGCTCTGCGCCGTCTCGAAGACGGCGCGCAGGAAGCCGAGCGTGTCGTGGATGGCCGTGCGCTGGGGCCGCGCCTTGTCGAAGTCCCGGGGGTGCGGCAGGAGCACCGAGTCCCTCGGGTCCTCCTCGCGGTGGTGGCCCTCGCGCTGCTCCAGCACCCGGGACAGTGGCGAGTCATAGAGGGTGATGCCGAACGTCGGATGCTGCGGCACCCAGGCGTCGAAGACGTGGATGGGGAAGTTGCTGGTGATGCCGCCGTCGCTCAGCCAGTGCTCCTCCAGGTCCTTCGCCAGGTCGACCACCTGCGGCACCCCGCCCGCCCCCTTCCGGTACTTCTCGCCCTTCACCGAGTACAGCCGCACCGCGCTCAGCAATACCGGGAAGCTGAGGCTCAGCCGCGTGGCCACCACCAGCGGGATGTCCTCGCCCATGGGGAAGCGCAGGAACTCGCCCGCGTCCTCGTCGCGGATGCGCAGGGAGTCCGTGGGCCGGTTCGCCGTGCCCCACCGCACCAGTGCGTCCACGACGGGCGTGGGGAACAGCCGCGCCATCTCGCTTCGCTTGAAGAAGAAGGAGCGGCTGCCCCGGGTGATGGGCAGCGTGTACGGCTGGCCCAGCGTGAGGTTGCTCGTCACCAGCTTGAAGTGGATGTTGCGGTCCTTCATTTCCCGCACGGAGATGGGCACGTCCAGGGGCCCACGGCCCGCCAGCTCGTTGAGGCGCACGTGCAGCCAGTCCGTCAGCGCCAGCCCCGTGCCCGCCTCCAGGGAGGCACTGGCGCCGGAGCTGCCGGGACAGATGCCGAACTTCTGCGTGTCCTTCTGGTTCAGTCTGCCGATGACTCGCATCAACATGGCGCCGCTCGCGAGGAGGCCGCCCAGCATGGTGCTGACACCGCAGATGCCCAGGGCCAGCAACACGATGAGGGCTCCCAGCACCTTGAAGCCCCCCGTGCCCGCCATCCACCAGGCCAGCCCATAGGCGGCGCTCCCGCTGACGAGCACCGCGGCGAGGAGAAGGCCCAGCAGGCCCCCGACGAGGTAGGAGCCGGGGACCGACTTCAGGCAGATGCCGTTGATGCGGGCCACGAACCGGAGACGCTGAAGGAGGCGGGCGGCGAAATTCGGCTGCTTGGGAGGCACCGTGGGGGTGGGCGGTGGTGCGCCTTGCTTCGCGGCTTCGTCGCGCTCGCGCTGCTCCTTCTCGCGGGCCCGCTTGCGCTCCTTCGCATTGCCGTCCTGCCAGGCGAGGACAGTCTTGTGGAGGGGACGGCACGCTTCGGACGGCTGGAAGAGCTCCCGCACGAAGCCTGGAGTCGTCAGCTCGTCGTTCATCTCCGCGAGCCGGATGAAGCCGTGGGCCGTCTTCCCCGGAGTCTCGACAGTCTGCCGGCCGTACTCCGCCGCGGCGGCCGCGGCGGCGGCGATGGCTCCGGCGGAGGCGCCTCCAATCGAGTGGAAGCGGTACTTCAACGCCAGCTCCAGGATGGCCGGCGGATAGACGACTCCGCTCGTCACGCCTCCCTTCATGATGAGGTCGCACGCCTGGCCCGGCCTGTCGTTGAGACGGCTCCGCCCCACTGCCTCGGGAATGGCCACGCCACTTCGGGTCTCGCCCATTGCTTCCCTCGCTCGCCGTGGCCGTCCGTGGCCCGCGCGGCATCGAGAGTGGAGGAAAGCAGAATGGTGCGCGGCTGGCGCGTACCGTGGAGGCCGCGTCACGCAGGCGCGAGCCGGAAACCGGGGTCCGGGTGGCCCCGGGCGCGGGGGCTCACGTGATTGATGGGCGGGACCTGGCTCGGGTGCTTGTGGCGCGCGGGAGCCTCTCGTGCGCCTATCCGGGAGGGGCTCGGCTCAGATGCCGGAGGCGGCGCACTGGAGCATCAGCGCGCCTGCCTGGGTGCGGCTCGAATCAGGTGCCCGCAGCCGCGCGCTGGAGCATCAGCGCGAGCATGTCCGCGCTGCGCTCGCTGCTGAAGGTCGTCTCGACCTTGCGGCGGCCCGCCTCGCCCAGCCGGTGCGCCTCCTTCGCGTCGCGCGCCACGACCTCCAGCTTGTCCGCGAGCACCTGCGGCTGCTCCGGCGGCACGAGGATGCCGTCCACTCCGTCGTCCACCAGCTCCGGCACGCCGCCCGCGCCCGTCACCACCACGGGCACGCGCATGGCCATGGCCTCCATGATGGCCACGCCCAGCGGCTCCTGGAGGCTCGCCAGCGAGAAGATGTGCGCGCTCTCGATTTCACCGCGCACCTTGTCCTCGCTCACCGCGCCCAGCAGCGTCACCGCGTCGCCGAGCTTCGTCTCCGCCAGCTTCGCCTCCAGCACCTTGCGGTACGTGGTGCCGCCGGCCTCGTCCTCGCCCGCAATCGACAGCCGCGCGTCGATGCCCTTCGCGCGGAGGAGGCCCACCGCGTCGATGAGGTCCGCGTGCCCCTTGCAGGGGTTGAGACGGCCGCACGAGAAGATGCGCAGCGGGCCCTCGCCCGTCCACGCCGTGTACGGCACGGAGCGGTTGAACTTGTGGAGTTCCACGCCCATGGGCGCCAGCTCGATGTGCCGCGGCAGCGCGCCGGCCAGCTCCTGGTTCACCTCGCCGAGGAGCTTCTTCGTAATCACGAAGGCGAACTTCGCGTGGCGCCACTTCTCCTTCTGGTTGGGGCCGTAGTCGTACAGCGGCCCGTGCAGCGTCAGGCTGTAGGGCAGCCCCGACAGGAGGTTGGCGAAGAGCGCGACATGCGCCGCGTTGGCGCACGAGTGCACGTGCACGTGCGACCAGCCCCGCTCACGCGCCAGCGCGGAGAGACGTCCACCCATGACGGCGAAGGCGAGGAGCTGCGCACGCCCCTTGGCGTCGAGCCCTTCCGCGCGGGCGATGGAGGCGAGGCAGCGAGCCCAGCCCGTGGGCATGGCGCGGGCAATCTCGGCCGCGGCCCGGGCAAGGCCGAAGGCTCCGCGGGCGCCCGGGGGCGCGAGGTACTCGGTGCGCGACATGGCCTCGCGCGCCCACGAGTGGGAGATGATGCGCGCGGGCGGCGGCCGGGTGGACACCAGCTCCGGCGACACACCCTTCCCCGGCAGCGCCTGCAGCTCGCGCCAGAAGAAGATGTGCGTCTGGCCGGGGAACTCGGGAATCAGGTAGCCAATCTTCTGCACGGACTTCCCATAACACGGCTGGCCGTCAATCTCCGCCCCCCTCCCCCGTGAGAAGCCCGCGAAATCCCTGGGAGCAGGGCACCCTGCCCCCGCCTCCCTGCCCGCCCGGGCAGGTCGTTGGGCCGCCGCCACGCGTTGCGCTATACCGGGCGCCTCCCCATGGCCGCCGACTCCAGCGCACCTCCCAGCCCCGCGGATGCCGCTCCGCCCGATAGCTCCGTGCCTTCTCCGGAGCTGCAGCGGCTGTGGTTCGCGCTGGAGCGCCGCGCCTGGACCTACCTCACCGTCGTCCCCGCCCAGCCCGGCGGGCCCGCGCTCGAGGCCGCCACCGCCATCCTCGAGGCCGGTGCGCCCTACGCGTACTCACAGAAAATCCACCTCCAGGACGCCACCGGCGTCTCTCCCGGCGACGCCCCGCGCCTCGTCGTCGAGCTGCGCGAGCGCGTCGCCCGGGGTGAGCGCGTCGTCGTCGTCCTCGACTCCCTCCTCACCCACCCCGCCAGCCTGCCCCTCGCCCTCGCCGCCGACGGCGTCCTGCTGTGCGTCGCGCTCGGTGAGACGGACTTCGGCTCCGCCCGCAAGACGATGGAGTACGTCGGCCCCGAGCGCTTCGTGGGCAGCGTCATCTTCCCCAGGTCGAAGAAGAAGAAGGCCCGGGCCGCGCAGGACAAGAAGAAGAAGCCATGAGCACCGCCGCCTCCACGCCCCGCCTCAGCGTCGTCATCGCCACCTACAACCGGCTGCCCCTCATCACCCGGCTGCTGTGGCAGCTCGCCGGCCAGACGCTCCCGCCCGAGGACTTCGAGGTCGTCGTCGTCGATGACGGCTCCAAGGAGCCCGTGCAGGAGCCGCTCCTGTCCCAGAAGCTCCCCTACACCCTGCGCGTGGAGGTGCAGCAGAACGCTGGCGCCGCCGCCGCCCGCCACCGCGGAGTGCTCGCCTCGCGCGGCGCGGTGGTGCTCGTCACCGATGACGACATGCAGGTGGCTCCGGACTTCCTGGAGCGGCACCTCGCCCACCACCCGGAAGGCTCGCGCCATGTGGTGCTCGGCCGCATCCGCCCGGACCCGTCCATCGGCGACATGCCGCTGTTCGAGCGCTGGTACGCGTACCTCAACAACCGCATGGCCGAGGAGCTGTCCGTCCCCGGTGCCCGCGCTCGCGGCAACCACCTGTACACCGGCAACGTGTCCTTCCCCCGCGCCGACTACGTGGGCGTGGGCGGCTTCGACAAGTCGCTCGGCCAGTCCGAGGACGTGGAGCTCGGTGTCCGCCTGGAGAAGGCCGGCTGCACCTTCGTCTTCGCCAGCAGCGCGTACGTGCTGCATGGCAGCGACCACGTGTCCTTCGAGCGCTGGCTCAAGCGCGCCAACCGCTACGGCATGTTCGACACCCAGGTGGCTCGCAAGCACCCGGACGTGCGCGGCCTCAACCCCTGGCGCCTCCTCTTCGAGACCAACCCGCTGGCCCGCCCGCTGCTCGCCGCCACCGTCGTCGCTCCCGAGGCCACGCGCCTGCTCACCAACACCGTGATGAACGTCGCCAAGACGGCCGACAAGCTGGGCCTGGAGAAGGCCGCCTTCGCCGGCACCTCCGTGGTGTACGGCATGGAGTACCTGCGCGGCGCCCGCAACGAGGCTGGTGGTTGGACGGGCATCGCCCGCGAGGTCGCCCGCTACCTGCAAGGGCGGGGAGAGTAGTTGGGCACCATGAAGCGGAGGACGTCGATGATTGGCTCGCTCGTCACGGACGCACTGGAGCTGGCGAAGGCCGCCAATGGCACCACGGACGCGAAGTCCATCGCCAAGGTGGTGCTCACCAGCGACTCGTATCGGATTACCGCGCTCAACCGCGCCCGCGAGGCCGCGCTCGCCTTCCGGATTCCCCTCGTCAACCACGTGCTGCGCGTGGCGCAGACGGCGGTGATGGGGATTGAAATCGGCAAGGACGTGACGCTCGGCAGGGGCGTGTACTTCGTGCACAGCCTGGGCGTCGTCATCGGCGGCGACGCGAAGATTGGCGACCGCGTGCGCTTCTACGGCAACAACACCGTCGGGACCGCCAAGGACAACGGCTACCCCGTCATCGAGGATGACGTGTGGATTGGCGCCGGCGCCCGCATCCTCGGGCCGATACGCATCGGCGCCCGCTCGCGCATCGGCGCGAATGCGGTGGTGCTCCAGGACGTTCCTCCCGACAGCGTGGCCGTGGGCATTCCCGCCCGCATCTTCCCGCGCAAGGACAAGGACGACGTGGTGCTCTGAGGCGCCTCGCTGTCGGCGCCCCACCGGGGGGAGATGAAGCTCATGGAGGTTGGTGTGAAGCGTGCTCGGATGAAGGCTGGCGCGGCCGTACTGTCGTGCGCCCTGCTGGCGGGTGGGACGGTGGCGGTGGCGCGGGCCACCGGGGTGACGGGCGAGGGTGACGCGGACACGGCGGGCACGGGTGGCTCGGGCGCGGCGGAGCAGGCTCCGGGCTCCGGCAGCCCGGCAACGGGCTCGGCGGCGGCTCCCGGCGCGACGGAGGCTGCGTCCACGGCCCCGGTGCCGCTCTACGACGGCGGGCTCTCCGCCGGATGGAATGACATCGGCTGGGCGCCTCGCGAGCTTCCCAAGGGGGCTCCCGCGCGCATGCGCCTGTTCAACTACGGCGGGTGGATTCTCTACCGGCCGAAGCTGGAGGGCTCCTTCGGCGCGCTCGCGTTCCGCGTCAGCTCTCCGGAGTCCTACGGCGAGTTCCTGGAGGTGCGGCTCGACGCCCCCGGCGCCGCCTCCTTCCCCCGCGTCCCGATTACCCCCGAGCTCCAGGTCCGCAAGGACGGCGAGTGGACGGAGGTCGTCATTCCCATGGAGCTGCTCAACCCGCGCGGCGAGGCGTTCGACCGCGTGGTGCTGCGCGCCTCCAAGGACGTGGGCCGCGACTGGGTGCTCTTCGACAAGGTGGCGCTCGTCCCGCTGCCTCCCGAGGTGGCCGCCGCGCTCGCCGCCGGGGGTGGACGCTCCGGCAAGGGCAGTGGCCGCGAGGCGCGCATGTCCATCGACTGCACCGCGCCCGGCCACCGCATCAGCCCGCTCATCTACGGCATCGCCTTCGACGGGCTGCAGGAGAAGAAGGACAAGCACCAGTACCGCCTGGGCGCCACCACCCGCCGCTGGGGCGGCAACCCCACGTCCCGCTACAACTGGAAGCTGGGCGGCGCGTGGAACACCGCCAACGACTGGTTCTACCAGAACGTCGACATCGGCTTCAGCGCCGACGACTTCCTCGAGGCCAACCGCAAGAACAACATGCAGTCCGCCCTCACCGTGCCCCTGCTGGGCTGGGTGGCCAAGGACACGAAGTCCGTCGGCTTCCCCGTGTCCCGCTTCGGCCCGCAGCAGCGCGAGGACAGCGGCGGCGGCAACGGACTGGCGCGCGACGGCACCCCGCTCAAGCCCGGTGAGCCCTCGATTACCAGCGTGGAGGCGCCGCCCGAGTTCGTCGCCGAGTGGGTGACGTCCATCCGCGAGAAGGACAAGGCCCGCGGCCAGCGCAGCGTCCAGATGTACATCCTGGACAACGAGCCCATGCTCTGGAACTCCACGCACCGCGACGTGTTCCCGGAGCCGCTCGGCTACGACGAGCTGATGAAGCGGACGATTGCGTACGGCACCGCCGTGCGGAAGGCGGACCCCGACGGCCTCATCGCCGGCCCCGCCGAGTGGGGCTGGACGAACTACCTCTGGTCCGCCGCCGACTTCGCGCCCGGGAAGATGAACCACTCGGACCGGCGCGCCCATGGCGACCTGCCGCTCATCGCCTGGTACCTGCGGCAGTTGCGCGAGCACGAGAAGAAGACGGGCGTGCGCATCCTCGACGTGGTGGACCTGCACTTCTACCCGCAGACCAACGTGGGCGTGGGCCTGGAAGGCAACACGGACAAGGAGACCAACGCGCGCCGCATCCGCAGCGTGCGCGGCCTGTGGGACCCGACCTACAAGGACGAGTCCTGGATTGGCGAGCCCGTCCGCCTCATCCCCCGCATGAAGGAGTGGATTGCCGAGAACTACCCCGGCCGCACCATCTCCATCGGCGAGTACAACTTCGGCGCCTTCCGGCACATGAGCGGCGGACTCGCGCAGGCCGAGGCCCTGGGCCGCTTCGCGCAAGAGAACATCTACTCCGCCTTCTTCTGGCAGTACCCCACCGACGGCTCGCCCGTGTTCTGGGCGTTCCGCGCGTACCGCGACTTCGACGGCAAGGGCGGCCGCTTCCAGGACAACTGGGTGCCCGCGAAGGCCGCGGAGAACACCAGCCTGTTCGTCTCGCGCGACGACTCGGGGAAGAAGCTGGTGGCCGTCGTCCTCAACCTCGACCCGGACCAGGCCGCACAGGCGCAGATTGAACTGAAGGGCTGCGGTACGCTCGACAGTGTGCGCGTGCTCGGCTACTCGGGCGCACCCGGGGGCTTCACCGAGCAGTCTCCCGGCGCGAAGGCGGAGGGCTCGCTCACGCAGCGCCTGCCGCCCTATTCCATGACAGTGCTCGACCTGACGGTGAAGAAGCCATGAACGCCGCCTCCCCTTCGACGTCCTCCTTCACCACCGGCCGGCCGCGCCTGCGCATCGGCCAGCTCGCCATCGACCAGCTCACCTTCGAGGACGCCATCCGCGAGATTGGCCGACTCGTCGACCTGCACCAGGGCGGCTACGTCTTCACCGCCAACGTGGACCACGTGGTGCTCGCCGAGGACAACGTCCAGTTCCGCGAGGCGTACTCTCGCGCCACGATTTCCGTCGTGGATGGCATGCCGATTGTCTGGGCCTCGAAGGCCATGGACGTGTCGCTGCCGGAGCGGATTGCCGGCTCGGACCTCATCCTCCCGCTGATGCAGGTGGGCGCCGAGCGGAAGTGGCGCGTGTACCTGATGGGCGCGGGCCCGGGTGTGGCGGAGAAGGTGGCCAACATCGTCCGCGAGAAGTACGGGATTGAGGTGGTGGGCTGGGACTCGCCCATGGTCCGCCTGGACGCGGGCGACGCGCAGAACGACCCGATTGTCGCGAAGATTCGCGAGAAGGACCCGCACCTGCTCCTCGTGGCGCTCGGCAGCCCGAAGCAGGAGGTGTGGATTTCGCAGGTGTCCCACAAGCTGGGGCCCACCGTGGCGATTGGGATTGGCGCCGGGTTCGACTTCATCGCCGGGACGGCGAAGCGTGCTCCGCAGTGGATTTCGCGCGCGGGGTTCGAGTGGCTGTACCGCCTGGTCAATGAGCCGAAGCGACTGTGGCGGCGGTACATCCTGAATGACTCGCGCTTCGCCACGATTCTGCTGCGCGAGTTCTGGCAGCGGACGGGTGGCAAGCCGGAGTAGGCGTCACCCCGCGTACGAGCCCCTCGCGCACATGGTGGCCAGCGGACGCTCGCTGGCCCTGAGCGTGGCGGCCGGGAAGACCTGCCCATCCAGGCTGGTATGATGGGATTGTTAGGATTCCGGGAAAATCCATGTCAGCGCGTCTTTCGTTGGGTGAAGTGCCGATGAAGGCCACAGCCGGTCGCGGTGTGGATCCACTGCTGTCGGTGCAGGTTGGCGAGTACGTCATCCAGGAGCGCATCGGCGAGGGAGGCATGGGCGTCGTCTACCGCGCCAGCCATCCGCTCATCGGCAAGGAGGTCGCCATCAAGGTGCTGCGGCCGGAGCTCGTCTCCGAGCAACAGGTGGAGCGGCTGCTCATCGAGGCCCGCTCGGTGAATGCCATCCGGCACCCGGGCATCATCGACATCTTCGGCTTCGGCAAGCTCCCAGATGGCCGGCCCTACATCACCATGGAGCTCCTCCAGGGCGTGACGCTGGGCGACCTCATCCGCCAGCAGGAACGGCTGGACGTGGGCACGACGGTCTGGGTTCTCGACCAGATGCTCGCCGCGCTCGGGGCCGCGCACCGGGCCGGCGTGGTCCACCGTGACTTGAAGCCGGGCAACGTGTTCCTCGCGGGCTCCGTGGAGGGCGCGCGCACCATCAAGCTGGTGGACTTCGGCATCGCCAAGATTCTGCAGGCCCATGACGGGCCCACCACCGTCGACGGCTCCATCCTCGGGACGCCGGAGTTCATGTCCCCCGAGCAGATTCGCGGCAAGCCCGTGGGCCCGGCGACGGACCTCTACGCCGTGGGCGTCATGGCGTTCCAGATGCTCACCGGCGCGCGGCCGTTCAACGGCGAGCCCCTGCAGATCCTCTTCGCGCACGTCGAGCAACAGCCACCGCTGCCCTCCTCGCGGGTGCCGGGGATTCCTTCCGAGCTCGACACGCTGATCCTCCATCTGCTGGCGAAGGACCCCGCCCTGCGGCCCGAGTCGGCGGAGGCCGTGCGGCAGACGCTGAAGCGCATTCCTGTTTCCCAGCCCGAGCTCACGCGGTCCCTCGCGCGGCTGCCCGAGGCCACCCTCACCCTCGCGAGTGCGGCGGAGAGTGAGACGACGCGCACGACGCCCTCCATGGAGGTGCCCCGGACGTTTCCTTCTGTTTCTGTTCCTGCCCCTGTGTCTGTTCCTGCCCCTGTTTCTGTTCCTGCCCCTGCATCCGGGCAGTGGCGGCGGGCAGTCGTCGGGGCGGTACTGCTCGCGGGGTTGGGTGGGGGTGCGTTCTTCCTCTGGCCCTCGCGGGTTCCGCGCTCTGCTCCCGAGCCGGCCCCTGTCAGCGCGGTGACCGCACCGGTGGCAGGGGTCGCTCCGCCGCCGCCCGTGGTCGTCGCGGCGAAGCCCGAGGAGGCGGCTCCCACTCAAGAGCAGGAGGCCATTGCTCCTGATGCCCAGACGCCGCCTGTCGCGGAGGTTGCCGCGGAGGTATCGCCTACGGTGGATCCGGAGGGGCAGCCCTCCAGAACGGAGGAGGCTTCTCGCGCGGGCACGGCGTCGAAGCTCGCGCTCAAGAGCAAGCAGCAGCGCGAAGGTGCCCTACGCAAGTCCGCCTTGCCCCCGACGTCCGAAGTCGCGGTGGGCCCGGACCCCGCCTTGGACGAGGTGCATGCGGCGGCGGTCGCTCCTCCTCCAGAGGAACCCCGGGCCCCCGTGCTTCCTCGCGACGGACGGCAGCCCTCGGACGCGCGGCTCGCGCGACGGCTAAGCCAGTTGGAGACGCAGTACCAGCAACAGGCGGCAGGGCGCGACTCGTCACGGGAGCTTGCTCGTGAGCTGGTGAGACTCCACGGGGCCGCGGTGAAGGCGACCACCGCCACCGAGCGCATGGATGTGCAGCGAGGACTGGATGCGTGGCAGCAACGCCTGCGACAGCCCTCCATGCCGCAGAAGCCACAGCCCCTGCAGGCGACTCCGGTGGAGACCCCGGCTCCCAAGCCCGTGGTGCAGGAGTACGCACCTCCGGCGCCTACCTCCGGCAAGACGGCCCAGGAGCGCGTGAAGGACCTTCAGCTGGGACTGGTCCGCGAGATTGACGAGGCCGAACGGTGGCTGCGTGCCAGGGTGGGTGACGCGGCCAATGGCTCGCAGGCAGTGGCGGACCTCCAGCGGCTCCGCCAGCGAGCGCAGACCGCAGTCACCGCCCAGGAGCGAACCGCCCTCCGGAATGAGCTCTCCGCGTGGAAGCGGCTGCGTGAGCGCGCTGGGAGCGGAGCTGCCTCCGAGAGCCACTGAGCCCGGCCACGGCCAGGCTTCACCCTCCGTGAACGTCAGGTGCGCGGTGGTCCCAATGCGGAGATTGTCTCCGCACCACAGAACCTTGGACGCGTCGCACGGCAGCTCCTGAGGTTGCCGCGACCCACCGTCAGTCCATGGTCCAGGATTGACGACCCAAGTACCTGCCCGGCGTCTGTCCTGGCTTCCACACAGCCAGCCTGCTCAGGCGGTATAACCGCCATCGCGGCTTCCCTTGGAAGCCCACTGGCGAGGCAATGACCGTACGAGAAAAGTTGTCGAGTGGCGCGGCCGATACCGCCATGGACTCGCTGCTATCGGCACAAGTCGGCGAGTTCGTTGTCCAGGAGCGCATCGGCTCGGGAGGCATGGGCGTCGTCTACCGCGCTGTCCATCCACTCATCGGCAAGCAGGTCGCCATCAAGGTGCTGCGGGCAGAGCTCGTCTCTCAGCAGCAGGTAGAGCGACTGCTGATCGAGGGACGTGCGGTCAACGCCATTCATCACCCGGGCATCATCGACATCTTCGGGTTCGGCAGCCTGTCGGACGGACGGCCCTACATCATCATGGAGCTGCTGCGGGGACACTCCCTGTCGGCACTCATCCGCCAGCACGGGCGCCTCGACGTCACCACCACGGTCCGGATACTGGATGAGATGCTCGCGGCGCTCGGAGCTGCTCACCGGGCAGGCGTCGTCCATCGCGACCTGAAGCCCGGCAACGTGTTCATGGCCGAGCGCGCAGACGGGACGCACTCCGTCAAGCTGGTCGACTTCGGCATCGCCAAGCTGGTGCAGTCCCAGGAAGGGCCCACCACGCTGGAGGGCACCATCCTCGGGACACCGGAGTTCATGGCCCCCGAGCAGATTCGCGGTGCCCCCAGCAGTCCCGCAGCGGACCTCTACGCGGTGGGTGTCATCGCGTTCCAGATGCTGACCGGAGAGCGCCCCTTCAAGGGGGAACCGTTCCAGGTGCTGTTCGCCCATGTCGAGCAGACGCCTCCTGCGCCGTCGTCGCGGAGTGCGGACATTCCTCCGGAGCTCGACACCCTGGTGCTCCATCTCCTGGCAAAGGACCCCGCCCTGCGCCCTCCCTCCGCGGAGGCCGTACGTCAGGCGCTGCAGCGCGTGCCGCGGATGACGCCGTCTCAGCGTGCTGTACCCGGGCCTTCTGCTTCAGCCGCGTCCGGGTCAGAAGGAGAGACCTGGACGATGCAGGCCGAGCTGCCTCTCCGTCCTTCCAACGCGAGCCGCGGACCGAAATGGGCTGCCGGGGCGTTGCTGCTCGCGGCGTTGGGCGGGAGCGCGTATCTCTTCTGGCCGGAGACGCCCACCGAAGGTCCGCCTCAAGATCTCACGGCAGCGGCACGGTTGGAACCCAGGGCGGAGGTCACTCCCGTGGGACCGCCGCCCACGCCGGAAGAGTCCGCGCCTGAAGCAGCGCCTCCGCTCGTTGAGTCGAAGAAGGAAGTGCCTTCCTCCGAAGGAGCACCGCCCAGCGCTCAGGTGCGCCACGATGAGCCGGTGGAGCAGCCGGCCGAGGGGGCGCCTCCAACGGCGAAGCCGGCTTCCCATGGGGCTCCCCCGTCGCAGACTCCCGTATCGGAGGCTCAGCCCAAGAGCGGCCCACTGGTCCAACCGCCTCTGGAGACCTCGGGCAAAACACCTGAGCCCACGAAGACTCCGCTCCAGGGCCCTACGAAGGACGCGGTCCAGAAACCCAAGGCCCCGGCCAAGTCGCGCCAGCTTCCCACTCGGGAACAGCAACTGCAGCAGTTGGCGCATCTGACGGAGGTCTTCCAGAACCTGGAGCAGGGCATCCAATCCAAACTGGGAGTCCGTTCGGAATTAAATAGACTGAACAAGTTCGCGCCGACGGTGAGTTCCTCGGATGACCGCACGCTGTTGCAGAACGACCTTGATGGGCTGCAGGAGAAGCTGAATCCCTTCATCAACGCCAAGCCCTCTACGACGAGTCCCGGCGTCGATGAGAAGCTGGAGCGCGAGAAGCTGGAGCGCGAGAGGCTGGAGCGCGAGAGGCTGGAGCGCGAGAGGCTGGAGCGCGAGGGGCTGGAGCGCGAGAAGCTATTCAAGCCGTTTCAACTCGAGCAACTCAAGCAACTCGACATTGATGCGCAGAAGCTACGTGCAAAGGCCGGTTCCTCCCCTGTTGATGCAAAGGCGATGGAGGAACTCAAGGCTCTCCGCGAACGCGCTGAGAAGATGAAAACACCTGAAGAGCGCACCTCTGTCAAAAGTGCGCGGAAGGCCTGGGAATTGAAGTACCTGGGGGCAGTGCAAGATCCCGCGAACTAGACTCGTTGAGTCAGTCCGTAGGAAAGCAGCGTCATCCACGTCAACGCCCAGGAGGTAGCAGGCACAACGAGCGCCAGGAGCCCGCTGGATTGCTTCGCGAGCGCTCGGAGCGGAAGCGTGGTGGAGTCCTCACGAGCGCATCGGCAACCATGGCGGGTACCGGGTACCGGGGGGCACATGACAGGCGGGATTTAGATTCGTCCACTCCGTCCTTCCGCGACGTTGATGCCGGAGAGGCCGACATTGGAGACTTCCGCGGAGAAAGCCCCGCTGCGCTTGCGGTGAAGTACAGCCCTCCGCCGGGAGCGGCGGGCAGCGGCCTTACTGAGTTGGCAGCACTCTGCTGCGCTTGCCGTGAGGCACGGCCTTCCGCCAGGAGGAAGGAAGGGGTCCTTCCTCTCGGCGGTGCTGTCGTTCCCTCCACGGTGCACGGTGCCGGGGGCCCGAGGCACGGCCCCTAGCGCCCGGGTGCTATCGTGACGCCCAGAAGGCATGTCCCAGGACCCTCCCAGCCCGCCGGTGAAGTCGACACGCGGCGAGCCGTCGGAGGGCTACGGCATGTCCTTCTCCACGCTCATCCTCATCCGCCTCTACGCGATGCTGCTGGACGTGCTCTCCCGGCTGGGAGACCTGGCGGTGCTGCTGTGGAGGCCCCGGCTCCTGCTGCCCTACCTGGGGCTGTGGCTGCGCGAGGCGCGCGTGTCTCCCTACCGGCTGCGGCGCTCCTTCGAGGTGGCGCGGCTGCTCCAGGCCAGCGGGCAGACCTTCAACGAGCTGATGTACGGCGAGACGCCGGTGCACACGGCGCTGTGGCTCTTCTGGAAGGCGGGGCTCGGGAAGGGCGGCCAGCTGGTGGACCTGGGCGCGGGACGTGGACGCACGCTGCTCGCGGCGCGGTGGCTGGGCGCCGGGGCGCGCGGGGTGGAGCTGTTGCAGGCCCATGTCGCGCTCGCGCAGGGGCCGCTGAAGCGCGCGGGCGCGGAGCTCGTCGCAGGTGACGCCACGCAGGCGGACCTCCAGGACGCCACCCACGTCTTCGCCAACTGGACGGCCCTCACCCCGGAGACACGGGCCCGGCTCGTCGAGCGCTTCCGCACCTGTCGCCCCGGCACGCGCATCCTCACCGTGACGCGGCCGGTGGACGCGGAAGGCTTCACCGTCCTCTCCCGCCACCGGGTGCTCTTCACCTGGGGGCTGGAGCAGGTGTGGATTCACGAGTACCGCGGCTGAGCGCCCCTCGCGGTGGTTGCGGTCCGCGCCGAGGGGTGCCTTCATCCAGGGCGACACGGCAGGGGGACACAGCGTGGGTTACGGCTTCATGGTGTGGGCAGTGGACACGAACAAGCTGCGGCAGGCCGCCGGCTCGAAGGACGAGAAGCTGCGCCGGATGATTGGTGGGCGCTTCAAGCGCGACCTGGCCTCGCTGGACGAGCTGTTCGAGGACCGCATCGCGAACGGTGGGCCCAACACCTACGAGGCGTTGCGGCAAATCATCGACGGCGCGGTGCCGGAGGGTGCGCGTGGCGGCATCTACTCCTATGCCTTCAAACTTCTTGTGGAGCACTTCGGACGGACGCTCAACAACGCCGCCGTGTACTCGTGGAGCTCACCCGACTTCGGCCCGGTGAATGCCGCGCTGAAGCAGCTGGGCGTGCCGTTCGACGTCGAGGACCTCACCGGCTGGGTAGGCGAGGAAGAGGTGAAGAGAATCGCCGCCGCTTTCGAGGGGAAGACGTATACGGGCGGAGACACCCAGACGGGCGAAATCCTGGAGTGTGTTCGCGGCTGGTTCCGCGACGCGGCGGCCCAGGGGCGGGGACTGGTCAGCTACTATCACTGAGTGACGCAGGACTACCGGGCGCGCGACACCGTGGGCCCGAGAAAACCAGGAGCAGGCACAGATGAAGGCATGGATGGCTGTGGTGGCGCTGGCGGTGGTTCCCCTCGTCGGGTGTGGTTCCTCGCGCGAGCTGAACAAGGCGCGCATCGAGGCGAACACGGCGCGCAAGGACGCGGACACGCTGCGCGCGGAGAACAACGCGCTGAAGACCAAGGTGACGGAGCTGGAGGGTGAGCTCGCCTTGCTGACGAAGGAGCGCGACGAGCTGAAGGTCGCCGCCGAGACGGCAACCACTCCGGCGGCGGTTCCGGCCGCGGGCAAGAAGCGCAAGAAGTAGGCGCGAGGAGCGGCCCGCCCATGACCGGGAAGCAGCGCACGCTGGCGGTCCACGTGCACGACGGCTGTGACGTGTACGTGGGCCGGGCCTTCCGTGCCTACGCGAAGCCGAGTCCCATCAACCCGGTGCCGGGCCGCTTCGGCAATCCGTTCAAGCCCGGAGGCGTGCGCACGCCGGGCGCGATGTTCCGCACCTACTTCGCGCCCTGGCTCGGGGCCCTGCCGGAGGAGGAGCAGCAGCGCGTCCGCGAAGAGGCCCTGCGCCGCATGGGCCCGGACGAGGACGCCTTCGTGTCCTTCCGCTGGTACCTGGAATTGCGCGCCCGGCATGACGCGGACTACCGCGCCGCCGTGCAGGGCCTGCGAGGCAAGCGCCTGGGCTGCTGGTGCAAGCCCGGCCCGTGCCACGCGGACGTCATCGCCGAGTGGCTGGACACGCAGCCAGCGAAGGGCCGGCGGTAGCTCCCGAGTTTCCCTGCGCCGAGTAGCTCAGCGCGACGAGAGGACGAACTGGTTGCCGTCCGGGTCCTTGAACGTCACGTAGGTGCCCCAGGGCTGCTTCCGCGGCGGCCCGGAGAACTCCACCACCACTGTCCGCCTCGGGGTCCATCGTCCGAGCGAGCCCCGAGCCCGTCCCCTGGCTGGGATAGAATCCGTCCAGAGGTCCCATGTCCCGCTCACTCGCCGATGTCTCCACCGCCGCCGTCCCGGAACGGAGCGGCGGTCCCCGTGAGCCCCGCTCCGTCCCGGCGCTGACGGTCATCTCGCATCCCCTGCCCCGGCGCGTGGGCGAGCGGCTGCTGCTCGACGCCGTCACCGCTGGCAGGGACGTGGCCCTGACGCGCAATGGCCCGGACTTCACGCGGCCCGGCTCCGCGCTGGGCCAGCCGCTGCTGGACCCGTTCGTCAGCCGCAAGCCGCTGCACTTCGCTCCGGGCGCGGCGCCCGGCCGCGTGCGGCTGACGAACAGCGACGGAGGCACGCAGGTGAGCATCGCCGGAGCGCCGCTCCAGGGCACCTGGGAGCTGTCCCCCGAAGAGCTGACTGCGGGGGTGCCGCTGGAGCTGGGTGGACGCGTGGTGGTGCTGCTGCACCTGACGGACCTCAGCGAGGAGGGCACCGTCACGGACACGCTGGGCATGGTGGGCGAGAGCACGGGCGTGCGTCGCCTGCGCCGGCACATCGAGCGGGTGGCGGACCTGGACGTGCCGGTGCTCATCCGGGGCGAGACGGGCACGGGCAAGGAGCGCGTGGCGCAGGCCATCCACCAGCGCAGCCGGCGCCGTGACGGGAAGTTCCTCAGTGTGAATCTGGGCGCCATCCCCAAGGAGCTGGCCGCCGCCGAGCTGTTCGGCGCGCAAAAGGGCGCGTACACGGGCGCCCTGCAAGGCCGCGAGGGCTTCTTCCGCGCGGCGCACGGCGGCACGCTGTTCCTGGATGAAGTGGGCGAGGCCCCACCCGAGGTGCAGGTGATGCTCCTTCGGGTGTTGGAGACGGGCGAGCTGTACCCGGTGGGCGGCAGCACGCCGGTGAGCGTGGACGTGCGCCTGGTGGCCGCCACGGACGCGAACCTGGAGGACCAGATTCGGGATGGCCGCTTCAAGGCGCCGCTGATGCACCGGCTCGCGGGCTACGACATCCGCGTGCCCCCGCTGCGAGAGCGACGCGAGGACATCGGCCGGCTCTTCCTCCACTTCGCGCGCGAGGAGCTGGAGGTGATTGGCGAGGCCCACCGGCTGGACAACGACGACGCGTACGCGGAGCCCTGGCTGCCCGCGCCGCTCGCGGTGCGGCTGGTGCGTTTCCCGTGGCCGGGCAACATCCGCCAGCTGCGCAACCTGGCGCGGCAGCTCGTCATCGGAAGCCGGGGCCAGGCGCGGCTGCTCGTGGAGCCCCGAATGGAGCAGGAGCTGGCGGACGCCGCCGGAGTCGCTCCAGGCAAGGTGATGCCCGCCGCCACCGTGACGAGTCCCGCCCCGGCCGTCTCCGAACCACCCGGTGAAGCGAAGGCGGCACCACGCAGGAAGGCGTCGCAGCTCACGGAGCAGGAGCTGCTCGCCTCGCTGAGGGAGAACGACTGGGACCTCAAGGCGACGGCGGAGGCGCTCGGCATTGCCCGGCCCTCGCTGTACGACCTCATCGACAAGAGCCCGAACCTGCGCACCGCGGGCGACGTGAGCGCGGAGGAAATCACCCGCTGCTTCGAGGAGTGCAACGCCGACCTGGACGCGATGGTGCGCCGGCTGGAGGTGTCACGCCGCGCGCTGGGACGGAGGCTGAAGGAGCTGGGCCTCACGCCCCGGAACGGGTGACGCGTCCGCGCGGGCTGGCACAACTCAGCCCTTCACCCCCGCGACGGCCGTGAGCGCGTAGTGGCGCATCTCCTCGATGCGGGCGATGTACGGGCGAATCTCCGCGAGGAAGGGCGCGAACTCCGGGCTCTTGCGGAAGCCCTGCATGTGGCCCTCGGCCGAGTCCCACTGGATGCGGAGGATGAAGCGCGTCGCATCCTCCGTGCAGCGGGACAGCTCCCAGCCGAGGCAGTGCGTCGACTTCTGGAGCGACGCCTGCGCGCGGGTGTAGCTCGCCACGAACGCGTCCGCCTCGGGCTCAGGAATGGTGTAGCGGATGTACTCGACAATCATGCGGTGTTCCTCCGTGTAGCGGCCGTACGCGCCGGCCGCGGTGCTTCGATGTGGGCACCGACCTCGTCGGCGATGCGCAGGCCCCAGTCGTAGAGCGCCTGGAGCGTGGGGCGGGCAGACTCGCCCCGCTTCGTCAGTGCGTAGACGACCTGCTTCCCCGTCCCCGGCCGCGTGCCGCGCTGGATGAGCCCCTGTTCCTCCAGCTCGCGCAGCCGCTGGGTGAGCATCTTCTCGCTCATGCGCGGCGTCAGCCGCCGCAGCTCCGCGTACCGCAGCGGACCTTCCTTCAGCCGAGCGAGCATGACGACCTTCCACTTGCCGCCAAGCACCTCCAGCGCCAGCTCGACGGGACAGTTGAAGGTCCGATTCAGGGAAGAAGCCATGAGGGCCCTTCCCTATCCCCCACCCCCGTCACAATCAACGCACCAACCGGTTCGTAGGGGGCGAGCGCAGTGCCCTGGCACATCGCGGAGCAGCGGAAGGCACCTCACGCGCCGGTGACAAGCATCTCCCGATGACACCCGAACCGCCGGCCTCAGCGGCTTTCGAGCATGCTCCACGTGACGCCTGTACGCTGGCGCGCCGGGGCGAACCCGGAGGGAGTGAAACATGCGCAAGCGATACATCGTCATGGCGGTGGTGGCAGGGGTCTGGGGAAGCGGCTGCGCGACCCGCTCCAAGGGAGCGGAGCCCGGCGAGCCCGGCACCGTCACCATGAAGGCCGAGCAGAACGTGGGGACGCCCCGCGTGGTCTGCGTCGACAAGAAAATCGCCGTGGACCCGCACGGCGACGGCAAGCGGTTCCTGCCTCCACCCCCATGGATACTCTGCGAGGACAACAAGCTGACCGTGGTCAACAAGCTGGCGGCCTCGGTGTGCCTCACCCTCCTCGACTCCGACGGCAAGAACTTCGTGCCGCCGCAGAGCCTCTCGCCGGGAGAGAAGTGGGACAACTCCTCGCTGCCTCGTGACGACTACTCGCTCGGCGTCTGCCTGCAGAAGGGTGGCGACTGCTTGAGCGGCTGCAACGACATGACGGGCAGCGAGGAGACACCCGGCGTCAGCGACACCATCAAGGGCAACCTGAGCGTGGTCACCTCCGGGTAGCGTGCGCCACGACTTCCCGTGCGTGGGTGGAACGGCGACGTGTCGCCGTCTCGCCCTCCGACGTGTCGGTGCGACGGTCCGCGGGAGCTTCACCCCGGAGGACGGGACGTTCCACCGTCCTCCGGCCCGGTGGCATGCCACGTGCTCACCTGGCGGGCCTCACGATGTTCAACCTGGAGGGTATGCCCATGAAGAAGGCGCTGTATGTCCTGGCGGTCGTGGTCTCGGCGGGTGGTGGTGCGTGTGCCGCACGGACGGACGAATCCCGAGCGCCCCAGGCACTCACGCACGCGCCCCCCACCACGACCACCGACGACACCGAAGGCGGGTCGTGCGAGCAGGGGCTGAGCATCACCGTCAACGCGGGCGACGCCGGCAGCCATAAGTACTTCTCCGGTGGACGCTCGTGGACGGTGCGCCAGACGCAGAGTGTGACGTTCGTCAACCAGACGGACAGCTCGCTCTGCATCGACATCCTGGACTCCCAGGGCAAGAACCTGGGTCCCAACCAGCCGCTGTCCGCCTCGGGCGGGAGCTGGAACGACGCGTGCGCGCTGGCGGGAGGAACCACCTACACAGTCACCGCCTGCTTCAGGGACGACTGCTCGAAGCTCTGCCAGCAGAAGGATGGGACGCAGGACGACCCGGGCGTCACCGACACCATCAAGGGCAACCTCAGCGTGATTACCTCGGGCTGAAGCGTTCCAGGCGGTGCTGCTCGCGCTCCAGGGCCCGCCTCCCCGCGTCATTGCCCGCGAGCATGCGCGTCAGTTCCTCCCGGGCCCGGAGCCATTGCTCCTGGCGCCGGGGCTCGGGCGGGCCGGGCAGGCTCACCCGCTCCTGGAGCAGGGCGCCGCGCACGGCCAGCGCCTCCGCCCACGAAGGCCGGGCCGCCACCGCGGCGTCGGCCGCTGTCAGGCCCCGCTCCAGCACGGGCGTGGCGTCCAGTCCGGAGCGCCCGCGCCAGCCGGCCCAGGTGAGGCAGAACCGGGCGAAGGCGGCCTGGGTCTCCGGACGGGCGGGTTCCAGGTCCAGGGCCTTCTGGAACGACGTGGCCGCGGCGTCGAAGTCCGCATCGCGGCCCTGCCCCCTGCCTGCCCGCCAGCGCGCCTCCACGGCCTGCGTCTCTCCCAGCAGCAGCCACGCCTGGGCGAGCGCGGGGTTGAGCGCGAGCGCGCGGCGCAGTGCCTCCGTGGACCGCTTGAGCAGGAGCGCCGGGTCGCTCCCCCGCCGCGCCGCAGCCGTGGCCTGCTTCAGTGCGCGCCCAGGCTCGTTCTCCCGCCGCAGCGCCTCCGCGGCTTCCACGCGGTGCACCGCGCCCAGCCACATCCACGGCTGGGGCACGTCTGGCAGCAGCGTCACGGCCCGCTGGAGCGCAGCCTGAGCCGCGTGCACGCTCGGCAGTGGAGACGCGGGGCCTTCGAGCAGGATTTCCGCGTGCCACGCATGCACCTCGCCGGCGTTGTTGTGGGCGAAGCCCTGCGAGGGGGCCACGGCGATGGCGGCGGCGAAGGCGTCCTGCGCCTGGCGCAGCAGTGGGGCCGGGTCCTCGCCGCGGTCCCAGGACTCCTTCGCCTGCTCGAAGAGGATGGTGCCCACGCCGTTG
Source organism: Pyxidicoccus trucidator (assembly GCF_010894435.1). Classification (NCBI taxonomy): domain Bacteria; kingdom Pseudomonadati; phylum Myxococcota; class Myxococcia; order Myxococcales; family Myxococcaceae; genus Pyxidicoccus; species Pyxidicoccus trucidator. The sequence goes on from NZ_JAAIXZ010000019.1 coordinate 166,474, forward strand.
TGCAGGGGCGGCAGCTTCGGGTTGATGGAGACGCCCCGCTGGTACGCCGCGAGCGCACGGGCCCACTCCGGCCCCGAGTCCCCGCCCGAGTTCCGCAGCCGTCTCGCGCGCGCCTCGTACACCGCGCCCGCGTAGAACCAGGAAGCGACGAGGCTCGGGTTGAGGGTGCACGCACGCTCCATGGCGTCCGCAGCGCGGGTGAGGTCTCCGTCCGCATCCGGCGCGCGAGGGTGCGAGGCGCGCGACTCGTACGCCTGTCCCAGGTTGGTCCAGGCCTCGGCGCGGCGCGAGTCCAGGCCGACGGCGGTGTGGAAGGCGTCGACGCTCCGGTTCCGGTACGGCAGGGCGTCGCGGCCCGCGCCGTCCTCGTGGTCCGCCCACACCTTGAAGACGAGGCCGAGGTTGATGTGGAAGTCGAAGTCGCGTCCTTCAGCGGGGATGCGGTCGAAGGTGGAGGCGGCCTCGCGAAGCAGTTCGCTCACATCCTGGCCCTGCTCCTGGCGGTGGTTGGCGCGCTGCCACGAGGCCAACGCCAGCTCCGTCAGGGCCTTGGGCTCCGAGGGCGCGAGTGACACGGCCTCCCGCGCCGACGCCAGCGCCTGGTCCAGTAGAGGCTCCACCTCGCCGCCCTGCCGGGAGCGCTGCTCCGCGAGACGGCGGTGGAGCGCGGCCGCGAGCACATGCGCCACGGTGTCATCGCGAGCCGCGATGAGCGCCCGCCCCGCCGCTTCCACGCCGCGCGTGTACGGAGGCAGCACGTCGCCCTGGCCGTACACCTCCACCACGAGCGACTCGTACTCGAGCAGCGTGAGCGCCCGGTGCACGGCGGGCACGCTGCGCCCGATGTCCGCGGCGGCGGCGTAGGCACGGCGGCCCGAGTCGAAGTCGGCGCGAGCGCCCTCGCGGTCTCCGGTGTTCCAGCGCCGCAAGGCCCGCGCGAGGTGGATGTCTCCGCGCAGCAGCGGTGCCTCGTGGAACCAGGGCAGCCGGGTGCCGAGCGCATCCAGCTTCGCGAGCGCTTCGTCGCCGCGTTCCTCGTAGAAGGCGAGCAGCGCGGCCACATACTCGGGAGCGGGCACCTCGGCGCCTTCGCTGCGTCGCAGGAAGTCCAGCGCGGGGTCGCGGTAGCGGGCTTCGGCCTCGCGCAACCGGGCCTCACGCAGTGGGGTATCCCGCAGCCGCTCCGCGTCCAGGCGCTGTGCCTGGTAGAGGTGGCCCAGCACGAGCGCCAGTGCATACGCGACGCGAGGCTCCTGGTAGCCCTGCCTCCACGCGGCCTCCAGGTGCTCACGGGCGCGAGCCTCGTCACCGAGCGCGAGGAAGCCGCGTCCCAGTGCGTAGTGCCCCGGTCCCTCGGCCAGGGGGCCGGCATCGCGCATGGAGGACTCGAGGTCGCGCATCCGCGAGCGCAGGGCCTCGCGGTCCGCGCGGGTGTCGTGGAGGGGCGCGGTGCCGGAGTACCGGGCCTGGGCCTCGATGCGCTCCACGCCTTCGGTGAAGCGGCGGGCCAGCGTCTCGCGCTGGGTGGCTTCGCGACGGGCGAGGACGGCCTGTCCGAGCGCGAGCGACACGGCGAGCAGCGCGACGGAAGCCGCGACCACGGGGCGCCGGTGCTTGCGCAGCCACTTGCGAGCCCGGTAGCCGGGGCCGGTGCGAGCGAGCACCGGCTCGCCATCGAGGAAGCGTCCCAGGTCCTCTGCCAGCTCGCGCGCCGAGCCGTAGCGGGAGGAGCGGTCCTTCTCCAGACACTTGAGGGTGATGGCCTCCAGGTCGACGGGGATGTCCCTGTCCACCGAGCGCGGAGGACGAGGCTCGGCGGTGGCGATGTTGCTGAGCACCTCCAATCCGTTGTCACCGGGGATGGGGGATTGTCCGGTGAGCAGGGCATAGAGGGTGGCGCCGAGGCTGTAGACATCCGCGCGCCGGTCCAGGCGGGCCACTTCGCCCCGGGCCTGCTCGGGGGACATGTAGTGCGGCGTGCCGAGCACGGTGCCGGTGGCGGTGGCGCCCTCCTTCCAGTCGCGGGCGAGGCCGAAGTCCATGACGTAGGGGCGGAGGCCGCCGTCAGGGGTGCGCTCGACGAGGACGTTGGAGGGCTTGATGTCGCGGTGGACGAGCCCCGCGCGGTGGGCGGCATGAACGCCCTCGGAGGCCTCGCGGAGGAGCATGGCCTTCTGCTCGACGGTGAGCGTGTCGACGAGGGCATTGAGGGGCTGTCCGTCCACGTACTGCATGGCGATGTAGACGCGGTTCTGGACCTCGCCGACCTCGTACACGCGGCACACGCGCTCATGGTCGACGCGAGCCTGGGCGCGGGCCTCGGAGACGAAGCGGCGAGCCAATTCGGCGTCATCGTCACGGACGAACTTGAGCGCCACATGGCGGCGAAGGCGAGGGTCCCACGCGAGGAACACGCGCCCCATGCCGCCCTGCCCGAGAAAGCGCACGGGCTGGTAGCGGTCCCAGCCGGGAAGTGGGAACGCGGGCTCGTCGGGACGCGGGGCGACGGCGGACACCGCCTCGGGCCCACGGCCGGTGGGCGCGGGTTGCGGAGGCGCGGCGGGGATGCCCGGATGCTGCGTGTCCTCCGAGCGAGGAGCCTCTGGAGCCTCAAGACCCGGGACCGGAGGAGCCGCGAGCGTGTCCGCAGAGCGGAGCTGCGCATTGCCTCCTACCGGATGCCCGGAGCGAGCAGCCGCAGGCAGCGCAAGCGTGTCCGCCGCTACGGGCGCCGCCACTTCACGCGAGTCGGCCCCTGCGTCACGGCGCAGCGAGAGGAGTGACGCCTCGGAGATTCGGCCCTGCGCTCGCAGCACCTCCAGCGGGCCGAGTCCCAGGCGTGCCGCCTCCGCACGCAGGGAGTCCACCTCGTCACGGGAGAGGAGCCCCTCCGCGAGCGCATGGCGCAGCTCGGCTTCGTATCGCTCGCTCATGGTGGGATGCTCCTCGTCTCCGCGCCAAGCGTACTGGAGCGCCCTCGGCGCGTCGAAGGCCGCAAGCCCGCTGGAACCCTCAGCACCCTGCTAGCCTCGCGTACATGGGAACCATGAAGCAGCTTCTGCTCACCCCAGGTCTCGCGCTGCTATGCGGGCTCCTGGCGTCGGGCTGCTCCTCGGGAACGTACGCGGCAGGTCGAGGCACATCTCTGGGCCAGTCGCTAGCAGTGGACTGCAAACCCGGAGACTCCTCCGTGGTCTGCTGCATCAAGAAGTTCCCAACGACCGCCGCGGCAAGTTGCGGAGCAAGTGCCGGGGAAGTAGCGGGCGTCCTCAACGGCCTGCGGGTCCTCAACGAGGCCGCGACGGCAGCGGATGAGGAGGAGGACACTGACGACTTCGCCAACAACGCCGACCTTCCCGAGTGGAAGCAGCGGTGCATCAGAAACTATGTGAGCTGTCAGGATGAGGGCTGGACCGGGAACTGCTACGACTGCCTTCGCAGCTGCGAAGGGCAGAAGGAATGGCCGCGCGGCAAGTGCCGCGAGCGCGGGATGAAGACACCTCCATGACCGAAGAGACGGATTGGGACGAGGTATGGGCACTCGAGCAACAGGTGATTGTAAGAGGCGTACCGCTGGAAATCGATGAGGGCACCCGCGCGCTCCTGCTGCGGACCGCACGACAGGTGGCGATCAGCCAGGAAGATGCCGAAGTCGCGCTGCGCGCTGTCTCCACCGCGACCACCCTGCTCGGAGAGATTCGCCGACGCATCCGCGAGGGCTCCCATCGAACTTCGGACGCCCTTCACCGGTACTACCGGCTACGAGATGCTGGCGACTTCGAGGGGGCGCGCAAGCAGATGGAGGACATCCTCGCGGTCGAGGTTGTTCCCCTCTACCGCGAGGAAGCCGAAATCGTTCTCGAGAAGCTCGCGAAGCTGGAGCGTGAGCGATAGCCGCTGACCCGCTGCTTCCGCCGTCGCGCAGCAAGCCCCGTCACACCGGGATGTCCTTCCACGGCCGGATGGACTTCTGCGCATTCCGGAAGGACTCGATGCGCTCGGACACCTCCCACATCGCCTGGGTGTCCCGCAGCGTCTCCAGGTACAGGCACCGCCGTGCCAGCACCGTGAGGTCGAACGCCCAATACATGCTCATCAGCGGGTTGATCCACAGCGTGCTGCCCTCGGTGCGCACCGTGCGGTGGACGTTGCCGTACTCCCCTTCAATCGCCGTCACCACCGACAGCGAGACGATGCTCGGCGCGCGCGGCATCCGCTCGCACACGTACGCCACCGCGTCCTTGTACAGCGCCACCTCACGCATCGGCTCCAGCAGCGCGGTGACACCCAGGTAGCCGCCCTGCTTGCTCAGCGCCGCCACCGACTCCAGGAAGTGCGCGTGGCAGACGCCATGGTGGAAGTCCACCCCGAAGCCCAGACACACCACCAGCTTGTCCCGCAGCGGCAGCGACTCCACCGCCGCCAGGCTGCTGATGTCCTCCTCCGGCGTGCCCAGCCCGACTTCGTCCCCGCGCATCAGGATGTCCGTCCCCCCGTCCACCAGCACCACCGTGTCGAAGCCCAGCTTCTCCCGCAGGGCCTCATACGCCGCGCGCAGCGGCACCACACCCACACGCGCGAAGCAGTACACGGGGACCTGCTCCCCCTGGAGCTGGAACCAGCGCGCCAGCAGCCCCTCCGGGAAGTAGTGGGCCGGCCCCTGTGTGTGGCCATCCACCTCCATGAGTCCCGGCGCCAGCGTGCGCCCCTCCACCATCTCCAGCCGCGTGAAGCTCAGGTTCGCCAGCGACACCTTCTTCCCCAGCTCGCGCAGGCGGAAGTACAGCGGCAGCCCGCTGAACACATCGAAGCCTCCGCCCGCACCCGCGATGAGGATGTGCTCCGCGCCCATGAGTCGCTCGAACAGCGGTGAAGTCGACAGGTCCACGGCGAGACTCCCTTCCCGGCGCCAGCCCTCGCGCACGCACGCTATATAGCCGCGCCATGCCAACCCTCATCCTCGGCGCGAAGGACCTGCGCAACCTCTACACCGTCGAGCTCGGCCTCGCCGCCGTCGAGCGCGCCTTCCGGGCCCACGGGCTCGGCGAGGCCCTCATGCCTCCCAAGGTGTACCTCTCCCTCCCCAGGTACGACGGCGACTTCCGCGCCATGCCCGCGTTCCTCGACGGCTCCGCCGGCGTGAAGTGGGTCAACGCCCATCCGCGCAACCCGGAGAAGCACAACCTCCCCACCGTCCGCGCCCTCTACATCCTCAGCGACCCGGACACCGCCTCGCCCCTCGCCATCCTCGACGGCACCCTCCTCACCGCCTGGCGCACCGGCGCGGCCGGCGGCGTCGCGTCGAAGTACCTCGCGAAGAAGGCCCCGCGCACCCTCGGCCTCGTCGGCTGCGGCGTGCAGGCGCGCGTCTTCATCGACGCCCACCGCGCCATCTACGGCGAGTTGGAGCTGCTCCTCGCCGACGCCTCCGACGCCGCGGCCAGGGCCCTCCAGGCCGAGAAGGGCGGCCGCATCGTCAGCGTCCAGGAGGCCTCCGGCGCCGACATCGTCTGCACCTCCACCCCCGTCCGCAGCCCCATCGTGAAGCGCGAGTGGCTCAAGCCCGGCGCCCACATCAACGCCATGGGCGCCGATGCCCCCGGCAAGCAGGAGCTCGACGCGCGCATCCTCACCGACGGCCGCGTCTTCATCGACGACACCGAGCAGGCCACCCACTCCGGCGAGGTCAACGTCCCGCTCCACGACGGCCTCTTCAAGGAGGAGCAGCTTGCCGGCACGCTCGGTGAAGTCGTCGCCGGCAAGAAGCCCGGGCGCACCGGAGATGAAATCACCATCTTCGACTCCACCGGCCTCGCGCTGCAGGACGTTGCCCTGGCCCGGACCCTCTATGACGTCGCCCTCCAGCGCGGCGTCGGCCAGCAGCTCGACATCGTCGGGAGCTGAGCCCACTGGAAGCGGCCCAATCCCTGTCACAGACGCGTCTCTGAATACCGGGGTCATTCAGACCCCCGAGCATCCAGGGAAGTGTCCGAATCTCGGCTACTGGACACTTCCAGCCTAACTAGAGTATTCCGTATTCACGCGCTGACTGAGGGGGAAGTCCGTCCATTTCGCACGCCGGTACCACCCGGCTGGAGGCAGTGACTCCAGCCGCGAGGGCCGTCCTACGTCCTGGAGGCGCCCCGGAGGATTGGCGCGAGGTGTCAATCCCTGACACCCGCCGTCCCTTCGGAGAGTCATGACTTCCAATCCCTCACGGCAGCCCACGCTGCGCCGCCCGAGCCTGCTCGGGCTGGCGGCGCTGGTAGTGGCCGTCTTCGCCCTCCCCGCTTCCGCCCAGACGCAGACCAACACCCAGGCCACGCAGCGCGCCATCAACTACCTGAGCGCGGACGTCGCCACCTGGACCACCGCCAACGGCTGCGTGGCGTGCCACCGCCAGGGCGCGGTGGTGTACGGCATGGCGAACGCCCGGGCCAACGGCTACGACATGGGCGCCGTCGTCGCCAACGGGCGCACCAACCTCCAGAACCTGGAGTTCCTCGCCCAGCGCATCAAGACGGACCAGCTGGCCAACGGCTCGTGGATTCACGAGGGCACGTCGTTCCGCATCGAGAAGACGTCCTTCTCCACCTTCGGCCTGGCCGGGTATGACCAGAACGTCTCCACCCAGTACAGCGCGGGGCTCGTCGCAGCGGCCAACTGGGCGCTGCTCACGCAGGAGGCCAGCGGCCGGTGGCCGTCGGACCATGCCAGCTTCCCCGTGGACCACGGCAGCGTGCCCACCACGGCCCGGCTGATGACGGGCATCGCCCAGGCGAAGCAGCGCGTGGACCCGGCGAGGGCCGCGCAGTACCAGGCCGCGCTGGACCGCGCCTCCGCCTACCTGCGCGCCAACCTCAACAACGGTGACACCTCCGCCACCGGCAACGGCATGCCCTACACCTTCCAGGTGGCGTGGACCATGGTGGGCCTGAAGGCCGCGGGCCCGGGCCCCAACGGGGAGAACACCGCCGCCATGAACACGCTGGCCGACCGCCTCTCCACCCGCAACTCCACCGCCGGCGTGCCGGGCTGGGGCAACCTGCCCAACGAGGCGGCCAACGACTTCGCCACCGGCAGCGCCATCTACGGCCTGTGCCTCGCGGGCCGCGAGCCCGCCACGGACCCGCGCCTGCGCAGCGCGATTGAGTGGCTGAAGACGCGCCAGTCCGCCGACGGCAGCTGGCGCACGGGCTCGGCCACCTTCGACATCCCCACCACCTTCGCGGCGCTCGGCCTGTCCTGCTTCGGCGACTTCAGCGTGACGGTGTCCGTGGTGGGCTCGAACCGCCAGGAGCTGCTCATCGACCACAACGCTCCGCAGCAGGCCACCTTCACCTTCCGCGTGAAGAACCACGGCTACCAGGCGGACACGTACACGCTGAGCACCCAGGGCGGCCTGCCCGGGTGGAGCTCGGTGGTGAGCCAGCCCACGCTGTTCCTCGCCGCGGGTGACGAGGCCACCGTCAGCATCACCGTCACCGCCCCGCCGGGCCTGTTCCCCGCGCTGACCTCCGAGTTCACGCTCATCGCCGCCTCGGGTGGCGCGCCCGGCGTGTCCGGCTCGGCCCGCGTCAACGCGTACACCCCGCCCCTGCCTCCCGTGACGGGCCGTCCCACCGTCACCGCCATCCAGACGCCCGCCACCAACGCCCACATCGTCATCGGCCAGGGCGGCACGCTGTCGGCGCGCGTGACGGACGCGGGCGCTCCCGTCCGCGGCCCCGGCCGCGGCGTCGTCACCTTCTACGTCGCGGGCGTGCCCGTGGGCGCGGACCAGGATGCGGACGGCGACGGCCTCTTCACCACCCAGTGGGTGCCCGCCGTGGACAGCTGGACGGTGACGGGCACGCAGGACTACCGCGCGGTGTACTCCGGCGTGGAGCTGCAGGCGCCGCTGGCCAACCTGCTGGGCAGCACCGACTCGCGCACCCTCATCATCGACCCCTTCCCCCACACCACGCCGCTCGTCACCATCGGCAACCCGCCGGCCTTCACCCGCGAGACGACCCTGGACATCTGGGGCTATGCCACGCCGCGCGCCCCTGGCGCCGTCATCACCTACGCGGCCTTCATCATCAATGGCGGTGCGCCCATCGTCCTCACCCCGGGCAACGGCGGCCTCATCTTCACCACCATCACCCTGACGGAAGGCCCGAACATCATCACGATGACCGCGCGCGACAGCTTCGGTGGCGTCACCACCAAGCAGGTCAACCTCACGGTGGACCGCGTGGCCCCCATCCTCACCATCCAGTCGCCGCTGAACGGCGCGTCCGTCGGCTCGTCGGTGGTGGCGGTGACGTCCTCGGTGCAGGACCAGACGCCGGTGCGCGTGGAGACGCAGTGGGCCAACGTGTCGCTGCTGGAGTTCGGCAACGGCACCGTCACCCACAACGTGCCGCTGAACTACGGCGACCAGGGCGTCATGGTCCGCGCCACGGACAGCGCGGGCAACGTCACCGAGAGGTTCATCATCATCTGGGTGGACCCCGGCACGCCGGTGGTCAGCACCAACTTCGCGGACAACCAGCTCTACGGCCCCCTGCCGAACAGCACGTTCAGCTACGCCATCAACGTGCAGACCATCTCCGCCACCACGGTGCGCGTCAACGGCGGGCCGGTGTTCAACCTGGCTCGGGGCGGCGGTCAAATCCAGACGACGGCCGAGCTGCTCCCGGGCGTCAACACGCTCAACATCTCCGTGACGAGCGAGACGGGCGTCACCACCAACCTCACCCGCCGGGTGAACTACGACGTGCAGGCGCCCACCGCCACGCTGCTCAGCCCGGCTCCGGGCAGCACGACGAGCGGCATCATCACCCTGCGCGCCCGCGTCACCGACAACTTCGGGCCGGTGACGAACGTGGGCTTCAGCAGAGACCGCTCGGGCATCCGCGCCGGCACGCTGCAGCCGGATGGCACGTGGACCGCGGAGCTCGACACGCGCGAGCTGATTGACGGCCTGCACACCATCGACCTCTGGATGAACGACGGCGTCGGCAACTTCACCATCCAGAGCTTCAACTTCACCGTCGACAACTAAGCCGGTGAAGAAGGCACCACCCGCCGAGCGCGGGTGACGACGGGACGCCGCGGACCTCGCGGCGTCCCGTTCGCTTTTCAGGAGGACCTGGAAGAAGCGCGTAGGCCACGCAGACCCACCGCACGTGGAGTGAAGGCGGCACGCAATCACGAACCTCGCGCGCGGTGGGTCCGAATGCACCGCACCCACTGGCATTGAATGCGGGAGAAGAAGGAAAAGCCTTGCAGCACCGGAGGCCCTCACCTCCCGGCATGTCTGTTTCAAACCCCAGGGGAAACACAGACATCCCGGTGTGAAACACGCGCTTTCCCGTGAGACAGCGGGCAATGACTCTCCGCGTCTCACCGAGCGGGCCCGGGGGTCGGGAAGGCCCGTGTCCCGTCGAGAATGCCTCGGGGTGGACCTGGACCCTCGACGCTCGCCTGAGCGGCAGGTGCACATTCCAGCAAGCGTGCTCATTTCTTCGCGGCGCTTTGCTTGTGTCTCTACCCACGGCTGTATCCTCTCATTCCAGGCCAGCGGCCCATGAGCGCCGGGGGGTGCACATGGAACGAATGAGGCCCCCCGTGCCCCCATGCCCACAAGCGTCCTGACTCTGTCCTTGCGTTGCCTCCTGCCCGCGCGGAGCTGGGCGCTGCTCGTGCTCGCCCTGCTGCTCGCGTCACCGGCGCAGGCAGCCAGCAACGCCGAGGCCGCGCAGCGAGGCATCAACTTCCTCAGCGCGGACGCCGCGAACTGGACGACGCACTTCGGCTGCACGTCGTGCCACCGCCACGGCGCGACGCTGTTCGGCCTCGCGACGGCGCGCGCCACCGGCTACGACCTGGATGCGCTGACGCGCAACGGCCGCACCAACCGGCAGAACCTGGAGTTCATCGCCGAGCGCCTGCAGTCCGAGCAACGCGCGAACGGCTCGTGGATTCACCAGGGCAACTGGTACCCCATGGCGAAGTCGAGCTACTCGGCCTTCGGGCTCGCGGGCTACGACGCGCACGTGGGCACGAAGTACTCGGACGCGCTGGTGCTCGCGGCGGACTGGGCGTTGAGCGTGCAGGACTCCGCCGGCCGGTGGAAGGAGGACTTCCCCTTCTATCCGGTGGGCTACGGCAACGTGGGCGCCACCGCGCGGATGATGACGGCCATCGCCCAGGCGAAGCAGCGCGTGGACCCGGCGAAGGCCGCGCAATACCAGGCCGCGCTGGACACGGCCGCCGCGTACGTGCGCGCGCACATGGATGACCTGACGGACGGGCCGCAGACGGACGGCCAGCGCTACACGCACCAGATGGCGTGGGCCATCGTCGGGCTGAAGGCCGCGGGCCCGGGCCCCAGCGGACAGAACACCACCGCCATGGGCACGATGGCCACGCGGCTGCTGGCCACGCGCGCGCTGGCGGACGCGCCGGGCTGGGGCGGGCTCGCGGGCCAGGCTCCGGACGAGTACGCCACCAGCATCTCCCTGTACGCGCTGTGCGTCGCGGGTCGGAAGCCCGGGGCGGGCGGGCGCATGGCGGGGGCACTCGACTGGCTCAAGTCACAGCAGTTGCCCAACGGGAGCTGGGGCGCGGGCACGCGCTACCCGGACATCCCCACCACCTTCGCGGCGCTGGGACTGGCGTGCTTCGGCGACTACAGCGTCGGCGTCACCGTGGGTGGGCCCTCGCGCAGGCCCATCGAGCACGACCTGCCGAGCGTGCAGACCGCCACGTACACCGTCACCGTGCGCAACCACGGGTACATGGCGGATGAGTACACGCTGAGCACGCAGGGAGGACTCCCTGGGTGGACGACCTCGCTGAGCCGGACGACGCTGGAATTAGGGCCGGACAGCTCCACCACCGTCACGCTCACCGTCACCGCGCCCGCGGGGCTGCCGGCCTCGCTGTCGTCGGACGTCATGGTGGTGGCGACCTCGGTGGGGGCGGGCGGAGTGAAGGGCTCGGTGCGCGTCACCACGTACACCAACCCGCCGCCGCCCACGGAGGGCGTGCCCACCACGACGACGCTGCTGTCGCCCGACGACGGCCAGCTCACGGTGGCGATGAACAACACGCTGTCCGCGCGCGTGGTGGATGACCGGGGCTGGGAGGCGCGAGGCCCCGGCATGGGCGTGGTGACCTTCGTCGTGGCGGGCGTCACGGTGGGCGCGGACAACGACGCGGATGGGGACGGCGTCTACTCCATGGTGTGGAGGCCGCGCACGTCGACGTGGGACGAGCTGGGGATGCAGGACCTGCGCGCGGTGTACTCGGGGGTGACGTTGCAGCCCGAGCGGGAGAACCGGCTGGGCAGCACGGCGTCGCAGACGGTGGAGGTGTTCCCTTCGCCGTACCCGAACCCGTCGGTGACGATGTGCGGGCTGCCGGGCTTCACCGAGGAGCCGACGCTGGAGGTCTGCGGCTACGTCACTCCGGTGGCGCTGGGCGCGAGCATCGAGTCCGCGGCCTTCATCATCCACGGGCAGACGTACCCCGTGGTGCCGGACGAGAACGGCGGCCTGGTGACGACCGAGCTTCCTCTGATGGACGGGCCCAACGTGGTGCGGCTGGTGGCCACGGACACGTTCGGTGGCATCTCCACCGACGAGGCGACGGTGATGGTGGACAGCACCGCGCCGGAAGTCACCGTGGTGTCCCCCGCCGACGGCACGGGGCTGACGGTCTACAGCGTGGACGTGCAAGTCGTGGTGCGCGACTGGTCTCCGGTGCGCGTGGAGACGAACTGGGTGCACGTGTCCGAGGTGCCCGCGGGCGGCGGCACCGTCACGCACACGGTGTGGCTGAACTCCGGGGAGAACGTCATCCTGATACGGGCGACGGACTCGGTGGGCCACTCGACGGAGAAGCTGGTGAACGTGTGGGTGGACGCGCAGGCGCCCTGGGTGGGGACGGGCCTGCCGGACGGGTGGCTCGTGGGGCCGCAGCCGGGGGATGCGATGTCATATGGCATTGGCGTGTACTCGGAGTCCGCGACGCAGGTGGTGCTGTCGACGGGCGGGACGTACGCGCTGCCGCGCGGCGGTGGCGGCGTGGACGCGACGCTGCACCTGGTGCCCGGAGACAACACGTTCACGATTGACGTGACGAGCGAGACGGGACTGAGCACCTCGCTGACGCGCACGGTGCGCTACGACAACGCGGCGCCGGAGGCGGAGCTGGTGGTGCCGGTGCCGGGCGGGACGTACAGCGGGGTGATTCAGCTCACGGCGCGGGTGACGGACACGCTGAGCGGAGTGCGGGGCGTGGCGTACACCCGGGATGGCTCGGGCATCCGGGGTGCGACGCAGCAGCCGGATGGCACGTGGACCGCGGAGCTCGACACGCGCGAGCTGGTGGATGGGGAGCACACGGTGGAGGTGTGGATGGACGATTGGGCCGGGAACTTCGTCATCCAGACGTTCCACTTCTCCACGCTGAACCGGCCGTAGCGACGGGGTGGGTTACACCTCTTCGAACTTCGTGCCGGTGATGCCCACCGCTTCCATCGCGTCCTTGAGGTCCTCGGAGACGATGAGCGCCACGCTCCAGCCCCACGGGCGGAAGATCTGGGCGTCGCCTGGTTTCGTCGCGTCGATGCGCATGCCAACGACGGACCGGTACTGGCCTTCTTTATCGGGGCGCTCGTCCTCGGGTTTCCAGTACTGCACCTCCTCGCAACGGGCGTCATCGATGCAGCGGAGGGTTCGAAGCGTGTTGAGGATGAAGTAGGGCCCTTCGTGTCCCTCGACCTGAACGGGGATGAACTGGACGTCCTGGATGCGCTGGTGCTCGAAGAGTTCGACGACGCGCGCGTGGACCACGGGGATGGCGAAGGAGTCCAGGGTGAAATCGAGTACCTGTCCCGTGGGATTCACGGGATACAGAATCAGGCCCTGCGGTTCGAGCCGCCTGCTCTCGAAGAATTGCCAGGGGTTTACAGTCCGTCCTTGCTCATCTCTGGGTGCTCTCAAATGCCAGCGCCGCCGGATGCGCATGTTGTCCGTCAGCCTGAAGTAATGATTCATGGGCACCTCTCTCTGCTTCATCACTTCGCAACGAGCCGATGGAGCACAGACCCATGGGTGCATACCTCGCTCGCGAGCTTCTTCAACTCCCGTGACAAGAGACTGCGACACTCTTCGCGAGTGCTGCACGCGCCAAGCGCACCTTGCAGCCGATCAAATATTATCTCGTGGTATTTCTCTGGATGCGGTCCCTGGTGGGCCTTCAAATAGACAAGGTTCGCCGGGTCCTCCAAGCTCATTCCGGCCCTCGCGAAGAAGTCCTCGAAGCGGGGCGTCCAGGGTCCGCCTCGTAAGTCGGAAGTCGTGTTCTTGTTCGTGGCGAGGTGGTGCCACTGATGGTCGTCCTTCTTCACGGCGCCATCGGTGCACGCACTCCCTGCTCCGCCTGACGCGGAGCTGGCCGCCGTGCCCACCGCCACGCCGCTGACCACCAGCGAGCCATCCGCCACCATCTGCACCGTCGTCGCGCTCTGCCACGTCAGCCCTCCAGGCATCGCGTACCGCGACGGCGTCAGCAGAGACCAGAGTCCGCCCTCGGGCACCCTGGGCAGCGTCTTGCCCACGCCGAAGCTGGCCACCAGCACCACGGCTCGCAGCGCGGTGCCTCCCATCGCTCGTCCGAAGCGCTCCGCCACCGCCTCCAGTTCCTCGACCGTCCTCGCCGCCTCCGCGTCCTGGTAGAGCCGGTAGCAGGCCAGCCCCAGGTTGCGCAGCTCCAGCAGCCCCACCGCTATCGCCAGCCTCACCGTCAGCGCCGCGGCGAAGGCCTTGGAGAACACCGGCTCGGGCAACGCCCAGGCCGCCAGGTACACCACCACCGACAGCGTCACGCTGGCCAGGAAGGCTGGCGAGCGGAACAACTCCTCCGCCGCATCCCGAATCCCGGGGCCCATGTAGCGCGGTGACCTCTGGAGCGCGAGGAAGAGCCGGCTGTGCTCCAGCGAGGCAGGCAGTGGTAACGAAGAAGGCCCATACCGGGCGAGGAACTCTCGTCGCAGCTGGACCTCCCAGTCGGCCGGTGCGCTCGAGGCGCCTGCCATCGCCCGCTGGAACCGGGGTGGAGGCAGGTGGCGGAAGGCTTGATGGAAGCCGGCGAGCACCGCGCGCGCCTCCTCCGGGCTCAGCGACTCCCAGGCGGGCACGGACTCCAGCGGCGTGAAGGAGAGCCGCACTCGCTCTCCCGAAAGCCGTGTCGTCCGCACGACCTCGGGCCGGCCCCGAGAGCCTCCTTCACCCGAGTGCCCGTCCGGCGACGTGGCACACGAGACGGTCACCACGGAGCAGCAGACCAGGGCCACGCGCAGCAGCAGGGAAGCGGTCCTCATACGCGGGCAGCTTGCACGACACCCTGCTCACGCGCACCTCCACCGCAGTCCTCCGCGAAGCAGGCACAGCATGATTCGGGCTCCGCCACCTGCCCGCACCGCGGAGAGAGAGCCCGACAGCCGACGCGGGCCTCAGACGCGAAGCAGGCACAGCATGATTCGGGCCCCGCTACCTGCCCACACCGCGAAGAGCAGCCCGCTACGCGAGGAATGCAGCAGGTGCCACCGTCGACGGCTGCGCATGCCGTCCGCCAGGTCCCGGTACCACCCAGGCCCCGTCCCTACGCAGCGCCCTTCGCAAGCCGCCGCATCAGCTCCGCCTGCTCCGGGTACAGCGCCACCAGGGACTCAGCGGACGGCATCTCCCAGTCCGCGAAGTCGAAGCCCGGGGCCACGGTGCAGCCCACCAGCGCGTACTCCCCCCGAGGCACCGCCGCCTGCAGCACGCCCGCGTGCACCACCACCTGCGGCCGTTCGCCCCGCGTCACGTCCCGCCCGAGCACCACCCGCTCCACCTGTCCGCCCGCACCCACGAGGAGCAGCTCCAGCGGGTGCCCGTCGTAGAAGTGCCACACCTCATCCGAGGTCACCCGGTGCCACGCCGCGAACGAGCCTCGCGGCAGCAGGTAGTAGATGGCCGTGCCCGCCGAGCGCACGCCTCGCGGCGTCTTCACCGCCAGCGCCGCGCGGTACGTCTCCTTGTAGAAGCCACCCTCGGGATGGGGCACCAGCCCCAGCCTGCGCACGAGCTCATCGACCATGGCCGCGCAGTGTATGCGCCTCACCTTGGCAGCGGCGTGATGACGTAGTCCCGCCCGCCGTCCGCATGACAGCCATGGCACGTCGAGTGGGCCCGGCCGTAGTAGTTGTCGTCGTAGTCCGGCCCGAAACCCTCGTAGAAGATCCACGTGTCCTTGCCGGCACCGTCCGCCACCTTCACGTCGAGCGCATACCCCCTCAGCGTCTTCCCGTCGGACTCGTACAGCTCCTTCACCGTGATGCTGCCCTTGGGGTGCTGGGTGTTGCCCGCGCGCAGGGACTCCGTGAGCACGTCGTTGAAGAACACGCGGACCCTGGGGCCGTGCGAGCGCACCGACTCCCTCGGCGCGGGCTCGGCGAGCCATTCCTTGTAGCGGCCGTCTCGCACGAACGCGGTGATGCCCGCCTCCGACGTGTCGAGGTCCCCCACCATCCCCACCTGCTCGTCGACGGAGGACGACGGGCCACACGCGACGAAAAGCACGGCGGCGAGAGCAGCGGACAGTCGCATGGAGGGGTCCTCGGGGAAGAGCGCGGGCACGCGGCACGCGAGGCGGCTGTGCCTGTTACGCCGCACCGAAGAACCCGGTTACCTCCACCGCCCCTCGAGCCCACCTCCTGCCGAAGCGCGAGCCCCCCATCCCCGCCCCTGGCACCTCAATCACCGGAAATCGCTGGGCAATTTCCCATTGTTTCCGGCCTTCGAGCACCTCCCGGTGGGGTGGACGGCGGCCTACCTGGATGGTCGCCGCATGTCGTCCCTCCCTGTTAGGGTAGCAACCCAGGAGGTAGTCAGGGCTTGCTCCAACCATTTCCTCGGGTCATGCTGGTTCTTACCACCTTGGCAGGTATGACGGCGGTCGCGGGAGAACCCGGCGTGGAGCGGCAGCTGCGGCAGCGGCACATCACCCTCTCGGCGGAGACGTCTGCGACGGCGCACGTGGTGCACGTCGGCGCGGGCACCGCCACCGTGCTGCTCTTCGACTCGCCCGTGCTCCCCGCCAGCCTGGAGCTGGGTGCCTCCCACGAGCGCTTCGAGCGCATCGACCTCACCGAGCGCGCCCTCATCCTCCTTCCTCGCATGGAGCTCACGCCCCACGAGCGCATTCCCCTCACGCTGCGCTTCGCGGACGGCCACATCCCCAGCCGCGTGACGTTCGCCCTCATGGCCGAGCCCTCGGAGGTGGACCTCCAGGTCCGCGTCTTCCGCACCGCGCTCGCGCCCGAGGCCCTCGTGGAACACCTGGCCACCGTGCAGGCCCGCTGTGAGGACTCGGGGCGCTTCTCCAACCTGCTCTTCTCCCGGGACGTGGGGAGCGGCATCACCGTGGAGCGGCTGAACCACCGCCCCAGGGGTAACGAGGGCCCGTCGCCACTCCACGTGGTCGACATGCGGGTGTTCGCTGCGTCCGGCTTCGTGGCCCTCGAAGTCACCTTCCTGCTCGCCGGGGGTCAGCCCTCCTGGCGCCCCGGCCGAGTGGAGGCGCAGGGCGAGAAATCAGGGAAGCCGGTTCCGGTTCGCGCGGTGGACCTGGATGTCCAGGCACTCCGGCCCGGAGTCACGGGGAGACTCGTTCTGGAGTTCCGGGCACGACCTTCCTCACCGGACGAGCTGGTGCGAATCGACGTCCATGAACAGCCGGGGGGCTCACGCCTCCTGAAGCTGCCGGGAGTTCGCCTCCCGCAGCGACTCCCCGAGGTGACGCCTTGATGGCGGGGCACCCACTCACGCTCCGCCCGGGCATGATGGTGGGCCCTTGGTGCATCCAGGAACAGCTGGGCTCGGGGTCCTTCGGCATCGTGTTCCAGGTGGAGCACGCGGGGCAGCGCCACGCCCTCAAGTTCGCCCTGCGGGGCCCGGGCAGTGACGACCTCAACCACACCGACGCGCGCGCCGCGAAGGAGCTGGCCTGCCTGCTCCAGGCCGTCCACCCGAACGTGGCGCGGGTGTGGGCCCATGGCCGGTGGCCGGATGCGCGGACCGGCTTCCACTTCGTGGTCATGGACTTCGTGGAGGGCTCCACCCTGGACGGTTGGGCGAAGCGGGAGCGCCCTTCGGCACGCCGGGTGGCGCGCCTCTTCGCCCGGCTGGCACGCGCCCTGGGTGAGCTGCACGCGCGAGACGTCTTCCACCGCGACCTCAAGCCTTCCAACATCATCGTGCGCGCCAACGACGAGGAGCCCATCCTGGTGGACTTCGGCAGCGCGGACCACGCCGAGGCGCTCCCGCTCACCGAGGGAGTGCTCCCTCCGGGCACGCTGCACTACCGCAGCCCGGAGGCGCTGCGCTTCCACCGCGAGCACTACGCCCGGCAGGATGCGCGCTACCCCTTCCGCGCGACGGATGACCTCTACGCCCTGGGCGTGACGCTCTACGAGGTGCTGGCGGGTGCTCCCGCGTTCTCCCCCACCCTGCCCCGGGACGTACTCATCGACCACATCGAAGAGCGGCTGCCGCCCCGCCCCTCCGAGGTCAACCCCCGGGTTCCGGAAGCGCTGGAGGCCATCGCCCTGCGCCTCATGCGCAAGCGGGCCCGGGAGCGCTACTCCCATGGCGAGGCCCTGCACGCCGCTCTCGAAGAGGCGCTGCGGACCGCCGGGCCTGAATGGGAGGAGCCCCTGCTCTCCGGGAAGGGATTGCCACCCAAGACGCCGGTGCCGCGAGCCAGGGCTGACGCCGCGCCAGTTCCGCCCCCGGGTGAGCGCTCCCCCGCGACGGCCCCGGTCCTCCCTCCCCGTCCGACCACTCCGCCCGCCGCGTCCGGGACCTCCGACCTCCCTCACCGTCCCGTCACTCCGACCTCCGCGCCCGAGGACTCCGCCCTCCCTCGACGACATCCGGCCGCTCCGTCCTCCGAGCCCGGAGCTCCCGTCCTCCACCCGCGTCCTGCTTCCTGGCAGTTGCTGGGTGCGGGGGTCCTCCTCCTCGGGCTGCTGGCCGTGCTCGGGTGGAAGAGCTCGGGAGCGCCCCACGCTTCAGGACAGCTCCAGGCCCAGGCGCCGGCCGCCTCCCTCTCCGTGGTGCCTACCGCATTCCCGGACGAGGAAAGCGCGGTCGGTGAGAGGCTGGAGCCCACTCCCACCACGAGAGAAGAGACCGTGACGAACCCGTCGATGCCTGAAACCCCCAAGCCGCCCGCCAGCTCTCCGGGTGCGTGGAAGCGCACGCTGCCGGTCTGCCTCGCCGCGGCCGCCAGCCTCCACTGCGCGGGCCCGACCTATGCGACCCGGATGGGAGAACGGCCCCGCAAGGACCTGCCCTGTTCTCCCAACGCCTTGAGCGAGATGGAGGTGGTGCTGGGGAAGTTCCGGGGGCCGCACAGCCTTCCCCTGGTGGGCACCGCCCAGATTGACTACCACCAGGACTTCGCGGACGGCGACGTGCTCGTGGACGGCCTGAGGACCGGCGTCATCACCAGCATCGTCCGGAACCCCGGCGCGCTCCCCTCCGGCAGCATCCTGTATGGCTGGGTGTGGGTGGATGGGGAGGACGCGGAAATCCAATGGTTCGAGGCCGACGTCCCACGCTTCTCGAACTACGACGGCGGTCGCATCACCCTCTGCGCCCGCTCGGGCGAAGGAAAGCGCCGGAAGGTGCGTCACGCACCGGGGTCCACTTCGAAGAAGCCCATCTGGGTGCGGACCGACGAATACACGCTGGTCGACCGGTGGTGACGACGCGCGCCCCCACGCGAGCCGCCCTCGCGGCCCGCTCCGTCCGCCTCGTGGCCCGGGCCCCGGCACCCTCGCGGGCGCGGCGGAGCCCGCGTCCTCACTTCTTCTTCTGGTGCATGGCCGCGGCGACCAGGTTCATCAGCTTCAACTGCACCGGGGACAGCTTGCGCAGGTTGCGCATCAGCCGGCGCATCTCCGGCGTGTCGTCCTCGCGGGCCTTGGCGTTGCCCGTGCCCGCCGCCTTGTCCTTCGCCGAGGGCGGCGCGGCCAGGTTCTCCCCCAGGCCGAGCAGCTCGTGCGGCGGCACGTTCAGCACCACGCACAGCCGCCGCAGGTTCTGCACGCTGGGCAGCATGTGCCCCCGCTCCAGCCGCCCGTACACCTCCGACGCCATGCCAATCCGCTCCGCGACATCGGCCTGCGTCAGTCCCATGCGCACCCGGGCAGCCCTCGACGCGGCCCCCAGCATGCTCGCCAATTCTGTGTCCATGCGTGTGTCAGTCCACGAAAGGAGGGGCCCCAGTCCCAGCGCCTCGGAGGCCCATAGATAACCCTCAAGGTCGGGTACTTTCACCATACCTTCAGCGTTTTTTCAAACAAGGCTCGGCCTCGGGTGGCGGCCCGTTGCGGGCCCTCCATGCGTGGCGCGGAGTCATGCGCTTCCGGCGTCCGCGCGGGCTGCCCGTCGGCTTTCCCACGGACGACGGCAGCGGCGCTTCCACCCTGGGCGCGGCATGTCCACGCTCGCGGCGATTCCCACTCCTCCACGCACGGAGCCGCACCATGGATTCCATCGGACGCCGCAGGTGGGCCATCGCCGAGGGCTACATCCCCAGTCAGAGCACCGGGCCCGCGCCCACCATGACGAGCCACGAGACGGCCTGTCTCCTCAACACCGGAGACCGCGACGCCCAGGTGGAGCTCACCGTCTTCTTCAAGGACCGCGAGCCCGCGGGGCCCTACCGCGTCACCGTGCCCGCGCGCCGCACGCTGCACCTGCGCTTCAACGACTTGAAGGACCCGGAGCCCATCCCCCGCGACACCGACTACGCCAGCGTCCTCATGTCCGACGTGCCCATCGTCGTGCAGCACACGCGGCTGGACTCGCGGCAGGCGGAGAACGCGCTGATGACCACCATCGCCTTCTCCGAGTGAGCCCGGCTCGCGGGCGCGCGCACGTCGCTACGAATCCACGCCTCGTGCCGCCGGCCCTTCCACCGCATCCATCAGCGCACGCTTGCGCTCGGCGGCGGTGAAGAGCATCGCCAGCGGCAGGCCCAGGAAGAAGGAGTGCAGGACAATCTGCGGGAACTGCGGCACCTCGAGGAACCCTGGGGCGTAGCCGCGCGCGACGAACTGGAAGCTCACCAGCCAGATGAAGATGCCGAAGAGCAACCCCACCGCGGACTGGAACTCCCAGCGGCCCCGCCCGTCCGGCGGCAGCATGGCGTCCAGGAAGGAGTAGAGCAGCCCCCAGACGGCGGACAGCGCCAGGTGGATGCCACCTCCGAGGAGCAGCGCCGTGCCGGCGGACACCGCCGGGGTGAGGGCGGGCGGCCCCAGCGCCAGGCCCGCGGCCATGCGCACCGGGCGCAGGGGACTGTCTCCCGTGGCCACGGCCACCACCACTTCCGCCAGGGCCAGCACCAGGCCCGCGGCCACGCCGAACAGCAGTCCGTTCGTGGCCGACCAGGGGGTGTACCTCCGCCGAGCCATCGCGCCTCCTTAGCGGGGCCGCCGCATGCCCGGCCCTGGGCCTCAACGTGGGCACGCGTCGCGCGGGCGGGCAGCCGGAGCGCGGCGGAGGCTCGGGACGCCGCCTCCCCTGCGGGCGCACGGGCAGTCCGCTGCCAGACGCGAGGCGACACTGGCGGCCACTGACGGCCAGGGCGCTCGCTCGGCTATCCGGAAGCCAGGCGAGCCCCCACCCGCTGCATCAGCCCGGGGCCCGCCGAGGAGACGCCATGTCGCGCTCGTGGGGTTGGATGACCGTCCTTGCCTGCATCGTCCTCGTGCCCGGTTGCGGAGACGATGACGACGACGATGATGTGCCCGACGATGAGGTGAGCTGCCCGACGGGCGGCACGCAGCTCACGGAGCAGAACTTCGGCCGCGCCTTCCTGGACACGTACTGCACGCGCTGCCACGCCTCCACGCTCACCGGGGCCGCGCGCAACGGCGCGCCCGTGGGGTTCGACTGGGACCGCATCGAATCCGTGCGCGAGCATGCGGCGGAGATGAACGACGAGGCCGGGGCCGACGCGGACGGCAGCGTGAATCGCGAGATGCCCCTCAATGACCCGCGCCCCTCGGACGCCGAGCGCCGCCAGCTCTCGGAGTGGCTCGTCTGTGGCGCGCCCTGAGCCGTGACGCGTCCGGAGGCTGGGGTGGACCGCCCTGGCCCCCCGGGCAGCTCCCAACCCGTCGTTTCTTCCGCCTCCCCCACCGGCGGCCTGTAACTCCTTCACCCTGGGTGCCCTTCTACTCGGGCCCCCCTCTCGGACTCAGGGTGACGACAGGCAGGCACGCCATTGGCATAGGGGAGAGCCCGGAAAGGAACGACGAAGCCGGGTATGCCGCAGCTCCGCCAACACAGCCAGGGTCCGTACCGCGTGCACTATGCGCCCCAGGCCTGGCGCGAAGTCGGGCGCATGTCGGCGGAGACCTTCCTCGCGCTCCAGGACGTGCTGGAGCAGCTCGGAGGCACTCCCGAGCACGCGCCAGAGGCCGCCAGTGGCCTCGCCCGCCACGCGCTCCCCCAGTACGGGCTGGAGCTGGAGTACACGTGGGACGAGCGCTCGCGCACCCTCACGCTGCTGGCGGTGGTGCGGGTGCCGCGCAAGCCGTGAGCGGCCTCGCGCCTCCGCCCGTCCTCAGGCCGTCACGCCGCAGAGCGTCTGCACCGCGTCCAGCAGCTCCTCGACGATGAAGGGCTTGCGCAGGAGGCCGCGCGCGCCCGGCGGAGCCTCCGTGGAGACGGCGGTGAGCACGAGCACGGGCACGGCCTGCATCCTCGGCACCTCGCGGAGGCGCGCGAGGAACTCGTGGCCGTTCATCACCGGCATCATCAAGTCCAGCAGGATGAGGCACGGCCGGGGCATGTGCTGGAGCTCGTCGAGCGCCTCGCTGCCATTGGCGGCGATGGTGACCTCGTAGCCTTCCCCTTCCAGGATTTCCGCGATGGCTGCTCGGATGTCCTCGTCATCCTCCACGACGAGCACGGACCTGCGCGGAACAGCGGTGGCCATGCGCGGAAGCATAGAAGCCCCGCGCCGCGCACCGCGACCAAAGCCGCCCACGAGCCAGCATTAGTGGACAGAAGTTGTGAAGTCGGCTGCCCCCATGGACAATTCTGTTTGAGCTGCAACCTCCTGCCAGCCATTGTGCGGTGGCAGGGAAACCCCAGGGGGCCCGGTCATCCAGAAGGCCACGCGCAGCGCGGAGCAACGTGCAGTCCCACACGGGAGCCTCGGGCGGAGGTGGGCCCGGGGTTACCTCGTCGTGGGGCGCCTCCCTACCTTGGAGCGGTCATGTCCCGTATGGCAGAGGGCAGGAAGGTCCAGGGCAGGGGTGGCGGCGAGGCGCGCCCGTGGAAGGCGCGGGCCTGGACGGAGCTGGAGTGCGCGCGCTCGCGGGTGCTGGGCATGCTCGCGGGCCTTCCGGAAGCGGAGCTGCGGCGCCAGCACTCGCCGCTCATGTCGCCGCTCGTCTGGGACGTGGCCCACGTCGCCAACTACGAGGAGCAGTGGCTGCTGCGCGCGCTCGGCGCCCCGGCGCTCACGGACCCGGCCTTCGACGCAATCTATGACGCCTTCCGGCACCCGCGCGCCACGCGCTCGGAGCTGCCCATGCTGAGCCCCGAGTCCGCCTTCGCCTACGCCGCCCGCGTGCGCGAGGCGGTGCGCGAGCACCTGGACTCGCTGCCCGAGGCCGGCCCAAAGCCCCTGCTGGCGGGCGGCTACGTCTTCGGCATGGTGGCGCAGCACGAGCAACAGCACGCGGAGACGCTCGCCGCCACGCTGCAGCTGATGACGGCGGCGGAGTACCGCGTGCCGTCTCCTCGCGCGCGCCCGCGGCCCGGCGCGGTGCCGCTGGCGGAGGTGCTCATCCCCGGTGGCCCGGTGCGCCTGGGCAGCGACGACGCGTGGGCCTATGACAACGAGCGCCCCGCCTTCGTCACGCAAGTCGCCCCGTTCCTGCTGGACGCGCACCCGGTGACGAATGGCGACTACCTCGTCTTCGTCGAGTCCGGCGGCTACGAGGACGCGCGCTGGTGGCACCCGAAGGGCTGGGGCTTCGTCCAGGCCGAAGGGTGGAAGCACCCGCTGTTCTGGCTGCCCCAGGGCAATCACGTCTGGCTGCGCCGGCGCTTCGGCCAGGTGGAGCCGCTGCCCAAGGACGAGCCGGTGCAGCACGTGAGCTGGTACGAGGCGGACGCGTACGCGCGCTGGGCGGGCAAGCGCCTGCCCACGGAGGCCGAGTGGGAGAAGGCCGCGCGCGGCAGCGACGGCCCCCCGCGCGAGCACCCGTGGGGAGACGCGGCGCCGACGGAGGCGCACGCCAACCTGGGCGGCGACACGTGGGGCCCGGCGCCGGTGGGCAGCTACCCGGCGGGCGTGAGCCACGACGGAATCTGGGGACTGCTGGGCGACGTCTGGGAGTGGACGGCGAGTGACTTCCGCCCGTACGCGGGCTTCACCGCCTTCCCCTACCGCGAGTACTCCGAGGTGTTCTTCGGAGAGGACTACAA
The DNA here is from genome assembly GCF_010894435.1 of Pyxidicoccus trucidator. Taxonomy (NCBI): domain Bacteria; kingdom Pseudomonadati; phylum Myxococcota; class Myxococcia; order Myxococcales; family Myxococcaceae; genus Pyxidicoccus; species Pyxidicoccus trucidator. Next base: position 190,035 of record NZ_JAAIXZ010000019.1, read on the forward strand.
GGTGCTTCGGGGAGGAGCGTGGGCCAGCGCGCCAGTCGCGGTGCGCAATGGCTTCCGCAACTGGGACTTCCCCAATCGCCGGCAGATTTTCGCCGGCTTCCGCTGTGCACGTGACGTGAGGTGAGGCAATGCGGGTGAGGACGGCGCAGACGGTGGGGACTCCGGGCAGCGGGACGCGGGAGACTCCGGGAGTGCGGGTGGACGTGTACGTCCGGCCGGGTGACGCGAAGCGCGCGCTGCGGGCCGAGGTGCTCCAGGGGCTGTGCGGCATGCCCAAGGAGCTGTCCCCCAAGTGGCTCTATGACGAGCGGGGCAGCCAGCTGTTCGACGACATCACCCGGCTGCCCGAGTACTACCCCACGCGGCGAGAGCGCGAAATCCTGCTGGCCCACGCCAGCGACGTGGCGCGGCTGAGCGGCGCGGACACGCTGATTGAGCTGGGCAGCGGCACCAGCGAGAAGACGCGCCTGTTGCTGGACGCCATGGAGGAGGCGGGCACGCTGTCGCGCTTCGTGCCCTTCGACGTGAGTGAGGCCTTCCTCCGGCGCGCGGCGGCGTCACTGGCACGCGAGTACCCGGGCATCAGCGTGCATGCGGTGGTGGGCGACTTCGAGCGGCACCTCGGCAACCTGCCCGGTGGAGGGCGGCGGCTGGTGGCCTTCCTCGGCGGCACCATCGGCAACTTCAAGCCGGCGCAGCGCGCGCTCTTCCTGCGCGAGGTGTCCGCGGGGCTCCAGCCGGGAGACGGGCTGCTGCTGGGCACGGACCTCATCAAGGACCGCGAGCGGCTGTACGCCGCCTACAACGACAGCGCGGGCGTGACGGCGGAGTTCAACCGCAACGTGCTCAAGGTGCTCAACCGCGAGCTGGGCGCGGACTTCGAGCCCGACGCCTTCGAGCACTTCGCGCCCTTCGATGAGACCAACGCGTGGATTGAGATGCGCCTGGTGTCGAAGCGCGCGCAGACGGTGTGGCTGTCCACGCTGCGGCGCCGGGTGGACTTCGCCGAGGGCGAGGTGCTGCGCACCGAGGTGAGCTGCAAGTTCCAGCAGCGCCAGGTGGAGGCCGAGTTGGCCGAGGCCGGCCTCACCCTCACCGAGTGGTGGACGGACACCTCGGGTGACTTCGCGCTCTCCTTGGCTCTCAAACGTTGACACCCGGGAGGAAACCCGAACGTGGAGCGCAACTTCGGGGGCGAAATATGCGAGAATGGTTCGATGCCGGACGGGTGTGGCCGGCAATCGAGTCCAGGGCCGGGGACTCAACGGACCGCTGTCTCGAAGTGGGTTCGCGCGTCGGAGTGACACTCCTTCCTCCTGCCGGAGGGGGAGCATCGGGAGCCTGACGATTCGCCTCCTGGCACGGAGGCTCCCGGGGGTCTTCTCAACCCCGCTCGCGCCCCACGGAGGGACAGGCCGGTTCACACACCCCGCCGGGGGGATTCATCGGGCGGGTGGCCGGGCTTCAACCCGCCGCTCCGCCCGATGTTTCCGCGGGGTCTCCCCCACGCAGGTTCCACGTTCCACGGAAGGGCTCACGTGGAAGGACTGCGCACGGTCCGCGCGTCAGCGACGCGGCGGGTTGCGGCGCGCGGGCACGCGGACGGGCACTGGCTGCGGCGTCGGACGCGTCGTCCACGCGGCCCAGAGCCCGGCGACCACGGTGGCGATGACTCCGCCCGCGACAATCACCTGCTCCCCCAGAGGTCCAAGGTCCACGGTGGCGAGGTGGAGGGGGAGCATTCCGGAGAACGACATGCGGGGACTCCTGGCAAGGCGCTGCGTTGGAGGTCCTGATGGGTCCGGAGTGGCACCCAACGCGGGCCGGGGAAGTGCAGGTTAAGTAACCGTGACGGAATGTGGAAGTCCCTGAGCGAGGATGACGACGTGGCGTGCACGGAAGTGCACCCCGCGTCCTGTCCTCCAGGGCTTCCAAGCCGTCCTGACGTTCATAATGCGTTGGACGCGCGGCGCACGCCGGATGTTCACACGCTCGCTGAGCCTGCCTGCTCCTGCTCGAGCTTCATCCGCTCCACCTTCATGCACCGGTCCTGCACCACGCGGATGCCGGCACGGGCCAGCTTCTCGGCGGCCGCGTCGTTGCGGATGCCGAGTTGGAACCACACGGCGCGCGGCTTCTTCGCGAGCAGGTCCGCCACGTGCCCGTCGATGTCCTCGGCCCGGCGGAACACCTCCACCACGTCCACCGCGCCGGGCACGTCCGCCACCGCCGTGTAGACGGGCTGGCCGAGGATGGGGCCCTTCTCGCCATGCACCGACACCGGGACGATGTCGTAGCCATGCCCCTGCAGGTAGTGAGGCACCGCGTACGCCGGCTTGTGCGCGGAGCTCTCCGAGCGGATGCCCAGCACGGCCACCCGGCGGCTGTTCGCGAGCACCTCCCGCACACCGGCATCGTCCTCGACGAGGTTCTGCTTCCAGTCCATGGCTGCCTCCTGTGCGGAAGGTTGCCACGCACCGGCCCGGCGGCGAGTGAGCCCGCGCTGAAGGGACGCCCGCCCACCACGGACCGTTCCACGTGGCGCGGCCTGGAGCTCGCTGCCGTGGAACGAGCGATGAGCGGGAGGAAGGCCCGCTCCCGCCCGGCTACCGCGGAGCGGCCTGGACCTCGATGTTGCGGCACGCCTCGGTGGCCAGGAGGACGTCCTCCGGCGTGGCACCAGGCAGGCTGGCACAGAGGAACAGGTCCTCGTTCAGCTTCCGCGCGCCGAAGAAGCCCGGGGCATGGGCACCGATGCCGCCATCCGCGAGCCGGGGCGCCATCGTGATTCGCAGGAGGCTGTAGTCCTGCGTGTCCTCTTCCTGGTCCAGCGATATCTCGTAGCCCTTGAGCTCCTCGCGGACGCGGTCTGCGAGGTCCTCGGACGAGGGCTTCTGCGCCCCTTGCCCGCGTCGCAGGTCCACCCGCAGCACCGGGCGGCCGGGCGGGCCCGCCTGGAAGCTGTCGTCGGGCGCCACCTGCGCGGACCAGCCGTCCGGCAGCGGCACCTTCACCCCCGAACGAAGGGATGAGGCGCGCGCCGAGCCGTCCGGACTGGCCGCCGGCACGGAGTCCTCCTGCTTGCAGCCCTTGCAGCCTGCCAGGAGGGACAGCGCCAGCACGGTGGCTGGCGCGATGTGCTTCGGGAGGCGCACTACTTCTTTTCGCCACCCGGCGGAGGCGGCTTCCCGCCAGCGCCAATGTTCTCCATCTTCAGCGAGCCCTCGAAGATGACGCCGCGGTCCATGGACAGCGACGGCGTCTCGAGGTTGCCCTTCACGCGGCCGGGCGTCTTCAGCTCGATGACCTGGGTGGCCTTCACGTTGCCTTCGACCTGGCCGTTGATGATGACGGTACCGGCCTGGATTTCGGCATTCACCCGGGCGCCGTCACCGATGACGAGCACGTCCTTGGTGACAATCTGCCCGTTGAACTTTCCGTCGATGCGGACCTGTCCCTCGAACGTGAGCTTCCCTTCGAACTCGCTCCCCTTGCCCAGGAGCGTATGCACCTCACCAGTGCGCTGCGACACGGAATCCTCCTCCCGCCTGAACAAAGGCTTGCTGGGTGCTTCGTCTTTTTTCCCGCCAAGGAGCGCCACGTCCTACTCCTTCCTGAGAAGCTTCAAGAGCCGGTCGAGGTCATCGTAGGAGAAGAAGTCCACCTCGATGGTGCCCTTTCCGGGGCTTCGTTCGGTGAGCCGAACTTTCGTCCCCAGCCGTCGCTGAAGCTCCTCCACCAGGGACTTCACCTGCGGGCTCTGCTTCGGCGCCGACTTGCCCGCATCCTTCTTGCCCGGGGAGCGACTCTGCTGGACGAGCCGCTCCGTGTCACGCACGGACAGCTTCTTGTCCGCTATCTGCTTCGCCAGGTTCTGCAGCTCGGGCAGGCGCGGCACGCCCAGCAGGGCCCGCGCGTGGCCCATGCTCAGCGCGCCGTCCGCCACCATGACCTTCACGTCCTCGGGCAGCGCGAGCAGCCGCAGGGCGTTGGCCACCGTCGAGCGCTCCTTGCCCACGCGCTGGCTGACCTGCTCCTGCGTGAGCTTGAACTCCTCGACGAGCCGCTTGTAGCCCTCGGCCTCTTCAATGGGGTTGAGGTCCGCGCGCTGGAGGTTCTCCACCAGGGCCAGCTCGAAGGCCTGGACCTCCGTCACATCCTTGACGATTGCGGGCACTTCCTTGAGGCCCGCGGCCTGGGAGGCGCGCCAGCGGCGCTCGCCGGCGATGATGCGGTAGCCGTCTCCGTCCTTGCGGACGAGGATGGGCTGGAGCACGCCCTGGGCCTTGATGGAGTCGGAGAGCTCCTTGAGCTTCACCTCGTCGAAGTGCTGGCGCGGCTGCTCCTTGTCCCGGTGGATGGACTCAATCGGGAGCTTGAGGACGCCGGCCTTGAGGGCAGCCTGCTCGGCTGCCTTGCCAGCGGGCGCGGGCGCGGCCTGGGGGATGAGGGCGGAGAGCCCACGGCCAAGCGCTCGCTTCTGCATGTCTGCTTTCACCACGTCGTGACTCCAGCGCCGCGTGGACTCTCACGGCTGCCATGAACGGCAAGGGCCCCCCGGCAACTTCGGAGAGCCCCCGCTGCTTCCGGACGACTTCAGCTCACTTCAGGCCACGCGGCGGCGCGGGGCCTTGGGGGTGTCACGCTTCATGAGCTCCCGGCCGAGCGCCAGGTAGCTCTCACAACCCTTGGACTTGATGTCGTAGAGGATGATGGGCTTGCCGAAGGACGGGCACTCGGACAGGCGCACGTTGCGCGGCACCACCACTTCGAAGACCTGCTTCTTGAAGTAGCCGCGCACCTCGTCGACGACCTGGTGGGCGATGTTTGCGCGCGAGTCGAACATGGTGAGGAGGATGCCCTCCATCTTCAGGTCCGGGTTGAGGCCCTGCTTCACCAGGTCGATGGTGTGCGTCAGCTGCGAGAGACCCTCGAGCGCGTAGTACTCGCACTGCAGGGGGATGAGGACGGTGTCCGCGGCGGCGAGCGCGTTGAGGGTGAGCAGGCCGAGCGACGGCGGGCAGTCGATGATGACGTAGTCGTACTCGGCGGCGAGGGGACGCAGGGCCTCGCGGAGGCGGAACTCGCGGCGCTCCTGGTTGACGAGCTCGACTTCGGCGCCGGTGAGGTCCGGCGTGGCGGGGATGACCTGGAGGTAGCGCAGCTCCGTGGGGTGGAGCAGCTCCTTCATGGGGCGCCCGTTGAGGAGTGCCTCGTAGATGGTGCCGTGGAGGTCATCGCGCTTCAGGCCGAGCCCGCTGCCGGCGTTGCCCTGCGGGTCCATGTCCACCAGCAGCGTGCGGCGCTCGGCGGAGGCCAGGCTCGCGGCGAGGTTGATGGCGGTGGTGGTCTTCCCCACGCCGCCCTTCTGGTTGGAGATGCAGATGATTCGACCCACGTGGCCCATCCTCTCTCTCCCCGGCCGGTGCCAGGGCCCCATGCGTGAAGCAGTGCACGGTTGCGCGCTGATCTGCTGCTAGCACGCGGTTTGGGGGTGGATCAAATAGTCGGCGACCCTCGTCTCCCTGCTCTCTCCGCTCGTGATTCCACGGGGGTGGAAGCCGGGTCCGCGCCGGGCGCGGAGCCGGGTCCCCGGTGAGTTGAGCCCGCTTGCGCTCAGGGCGCGAGTCCCCTGGCGCCAGCAAGGTCTCGCGCCCCCATATAAAGGAGGCGCTGCGCTTGCCCGGTCCCCTGGACTGGAGACCGAGGGCCGAGGGCTCCAGGCCGGAGGTGGGGAATCCGCGGTCCTGCTTCGGGTAACGCCTCCTGAGGTCGTGGCTCCAGCGAGGCTGGAGGAGCCCCCATGTCAGGCCCCTATATAAGGATGCGGCCAGGGGGTCCGGTTTCTGGGCGGAAGTCCATGGGGTGCCTCGTCAGCCATGGCTCCGACCAGGAGAAGGTGCCGATGCTCCTGCGCTCAACGGACACCTGGGAGTCCATGCGCTGTCGCCAGTCGTGCCGGCTTGCAGGCGGAGCGGGCTTGGAGCACTCGCCATGCTCCCGCGCCGTGCGACCAGGTCTCAGCGGAAGGAAGCGCGCCGCGTGCGCGCCACGGGCATGGGAGCTGCGCGCCGCGTGTGAGCCACGGCCATGTGGAGACTGAGCAGCAGGTGAGCACTGGCGGAGGCATGTCATGCGGACGAGCCCGGTCGAGGCGGGGAACACCTCTGGCCGAGTTCGGGGGAAGCCTCGCGCCACCGCAGCGATGAAGGGTCGGCGCGCGCCACGCTCCAGCAGTTCCGACCGCGGCACCGCCTCAGCTCCGGCGCGGATGTCTTGAGCCATCCTGAAGCCAGCGGAGCGTTCGGGACTGGTCGCTTCGCCATCGAGCCTCACCACGCGGCCTGCCTGTGCGGCGCTACTTCCTTGCTCGCGCCTTCAAGCCGCCCGACCTCACGGCGCGACCTCACGGCGCGACCTCACGGCGCGATCTCACGGCGCGACCCGCCTTTGAGAGAGGGTTCCACCTCATCGCTCGCGCCAGCAAACCCCACCAGCCTCACGGCGCCCCGCCTGTACGGTGGCAGCGCGCAACCGTTCCGCGCCGTTGGGCCGCACAGCCCTCGGAGGCATGACCCGCCTGTGCGGCGGCTCCGCGAGGTTCCTGCCCCGCATCGACGCCGCCTGGTTTCACGATGGGCAGGGACCGTCGGAAGTCGGCGCGCACGCACTCGCGAAGCAGGAGAAGCCGTGATGCATGGTCGAGCGGCGCCTCGCGCAACCCGGGCTGTCGGCGTCCGCGTCCCACGTGGCGCAGCCCATGTGCGGTCACCGGTGGAGTGAAGCAGCCCATCCCGCTGCGGAGCCCCCCACTTCCAGTCCGGCACCAGCGCGCGAGAACAGCGGCATCCTCCTCACCTGCTCCACGTGGAACAGGCTCCGTGAACAGGGCCGCGCGCCCCCACCGCGGAGGCGTGTTCGTGCTCCAGGCACAACAAGCAGCAGGAGTCGGTGGGCCTCGCCTCCATTGGGACCCGTTCCCACCACGTCCCGCTCCACCTCCACCGTCGGCGTGCACCAGACATGGCCACTCCATGCCACCCACTCGCGCGCCTCCAGCCTGTGGAGAGCGGCTCAGCCGCTGCCCCTCCGCTCCCCTCGCCCTGAGCGACGACCTGCCCCGTGAAGGGCGGCTCTGAGTGCTCTCCTTCCACGTGGAGCGCGAACCGAAGCCGTCATCCCGCAGCACGTCTCCACCGCCAACAGGGCTCCGCATGCGTGGGGGTGTCGCGATGCCGAGGCAAGCGGAGCCACTCCACGGTGACCGGGAGACTTCTGCGCAGGTGAGCCATGCAGCGCGCTCACGTTCCACGTGGAACACGGAGCCCCGATGGATGCCGAACCTGGCTGCCCGCTGACTCCAGCGCGCCCCGCCTACGGCCCGTCCCTCCTCCATGGGAACCGGGCCCGATGCCCGTGCCGACTTCATGGCCATCACTTGCACACGCGCGGCGGCGACGAACACGGAGACCTTCACGCGCTGGCGCACCACTCCACTCCACCTTGCAACCACGGTGGCTCCACCAGGATGCCCTCCGGTGCCTCCGCGTGATGCTGCACCACGTGACGAACCCGACGACTCCGGCCAGCGGCTTCCGGTGCCGCCGCGTGGTGCTTCACTACGTGACGAACCTGACGACTCCGGCGGCTTCCAGCGCCTCCGCGTGATGCTTCACCACGTGACGAATCTGACGACTCCGGCGGCTTCCCGTGCCGCCGCGTGGTGCTTCACCACGTGACGAACCTGACGACCCCGGCCGGCGGCTTCCGGTGCCTCCACGTGCTGCATCTCCGCATAGCGAATCTGGCGACTCCATCAGGCCGAACCCGCTGACCTGCGCGTGAAGCCTCGTCGCGTGGCGGCTCCCCTCGCCTGACGCCGCGCCCGCATGCGAGGCCTCACGCATGGCTGCTCCGATGAGCGGCACCGCGGGTTCTGGCCGCCGTGGCGGCGAGGTGAGTGCCCGGCCGCGTTCCACGTGGAACGTGACTCCGCAGGCTTCGGCACAACGTGGCCCACCGGCGTCGCGTTCATCGAAGCCTCGCGTTGGCGCGCATGGATGAGCGCCGTGCGCGCACCGTGTTCCACGTGGAACGTGACGCCACCGCGCCTCACCACACAGGAGCGACCGCGAGCACATGAAGAAGCGGACCGGAGGTTCTTCGCACCACGCGAAGCACCTGGTTCCAGGTCAGCACCGCGATGACAGGCGAACACACGCATCGGCGGCTCGCGTGATGAGCGCGGCCTGTCTCACGGTTCCACGTGGAACACGGCACGGCGCCCCGTGTGCGGAGAGCCACCTCGGTTCCCACCGCGACCATGTCGAGCAGGGCCAGAGCAGCACGGCGTCGCGTTCCACGTGGAACACACAGTGGTGAAGCGGGCTCGGCCACCGCGCGCTTCACCCCAGCACTTCCGCACGCGCGACGAGAAGCCTCACGCGAACAACCTCCACCTCCCCGACGGTCGCCATGAAGCGGTCGATGTCCGCGTGGGTCTCGCGGTTCGCGTTCGCAGTGCGGCGGCCTTCACCTCGGCGCCACCATCCGCATGCAGTTGGCGACGTCCGCCAGACGATGTGTTGTTCGCGCGAGCCCTGCCGCGGCTCCACCTCCCCGCAACCAGCCACCTGCCGCTCTGCGATGGCCTCGCCCGCTCCATGCTGTTCACGTGCACCGTGCAGCGCGCTCACATCGGTCGCCGCGTTCCACGTGGAACAGGGGCTCAGTCCACTGAGGCATGGAGCAGAGCATTGGCCGCCACGTTCCACGTGGAACAGGGGCTCAGTCCACTGAGGCATGGAGCAGAGCATTTGCCGCCACGTTCCACGTGGAACAGGGGCGCAGTTCATCCAGGCATGAGCACGCACCTTCACCGTGGAGGACCAACCCTTGCTCGCGTTCGCGCGCGCCCCTCGTGTTCCACGTGGAACGCGCCACGCTGCACAGAGCCTCTCCCGGGCTCCGCTCACGATTCACGGCACGGCCTCGGCAGCTCGCAAGCCCCGCGCGCTGGAACCACACGAGGCCACGCGCGCAGGAACCACGCGAAGCCACGCGCCGCTGCATCCGCACACGCGCCGCATCTGGCTCTGGCAGGGTTCCGGCCAGCTTCCTGTTCCACGTGGAACGCGCGGCCATGCGTCGACGCGACACCTTGCCCCCGTGGTCGCGGCCCAATGCCCTGACCTCCAACGCCCCCACCCTGAAGTGACACGCGCTCGTTCCTGAGCCCGCGTTGCCGACTCCGAGCACACGCTCCACACGCCTTGCGACAGCTGGCGCGTGTTCCACGTGGAACGCGTGGAAGAGGCCCACCGTGTTCGCCGTCACGACTTCCGGTGGCGTGCACTTCACGCCTCCAACCAGCTCGCCGCAACGGCGCACCGTGCTCGCCGCGGTGTGCCTTCACGGCACGCCGCTGCGCCTCCATTCATCCCCGCGAAGGGACACCATGCCGCTGTGATGCGGATGCGCCTCCACGGCATGCCTCCGACTCCCGCTTCACCACGCCCTGTTCCACGTGGAACCTGCTGCACCGTGAATCGACGGCGTGCCCTCTTCCGCTTCCGCCACCACCACTGTCCCCATACGAGCACTGACGTGCGCGACTTCGCGGGGCGCGCAGCGCCGCCACTTCCGGCGGAGGGTGCGCTCATCCACAACTCACAGCCGGTCCGGACTCGAACGTCCGCGTGACGGTCCGCTGCGCATGCAGTTCCCATCCACGCTCATCCACAACCCACAGCCGGGTCGGACTCCAGCGTCCACGCGGCGGTCCGCTGCGCACGCAGCTCCCATCCACCCGCATCCACGCGCGGCGACTGAAGGGCTCACCAACCACGGCTCCTGCGTTCACGCTGTTCCCTGAGCGAGCACCACGCGTCCCTCCCGGCATCCGGGGCACCCATCCACCAGCACCACACCGCACCGCGCTCACCGCGAAGCGCAGGCGGCCGCGCGTGCCACGGCAGCTCGGCACGCCCCATCACGCCGCTGACGGGCCTTCGCGTGGAATCACTCCCGTCGCGTTCCACGTGGAACAGGCCGCGGCGCTCCCCCAAGCGCTCACCCGCCCTGAGCACCGAACTCGCCGACGGCCGCTGCGGCTCCACGCCATCCGGAGCCCAGCTCCGGCAGTTCCACGCCGTCCCGGAACCAACGCACAGCCTCAGCCAGAACCTCCCCCTCCGGGTTCCACGTGGAACAGCCCGCCATTGCCCGACACCACCGGACCGTCCGCGCGGCGACCGCACGCATCCGCGCGCCAACCCGAGCGCCTCGCGTTCCACGTGGAACCCCACACCCGCCGCCGCCATGCGCGCCCACCGCCGCATCCTGAGCCCGTCCCACGTGGAGCCGTGGACCTCACGCGCTTCGCCAATCACCCGGCAGCTCGCGCCCACGGATATGGGTTGGACCCCATGAAGCACGGGTCCCCTCCCCTGCTCCGCCTCCGCGCGCCACTCCCGCACCGTCGGCTCTCCGACGCGGGCACCCGGACTCCTCGTTGACGAAGGACCGGGGGTCGAGTCACCTCGGCGGCCAATGCCAGAGAGTTCCTCTCCGCCCGTGCCGCCAAAGGACGACGAGCTGCACTTCCAGACCTTCGCGGCGTCGATGCCGCAGCTTGTCTGGACGGCGGCAGCCACCGGCGCGACGAACTACTTCAACCCCGCCTGGCACGCCTTCACGGGACTGCCCACGAGCCTGCTCGGCACGGAGGCCTGGAATGCCGCGCTCCACCCAGACGAAGCGGCCTCGGCGCGAGCCGCCTCCAGGGAAGCCAAGGCCACCGGCGCGCCCTACTCGCTCGAAGTCCGGCTGCGCCGTGCGGACGGTGCCTGGCGCTGGCACCACCTCCAGTCCGTGCCGGTGAAGAACGCGGACGGCTCGGTCCGCTTCTGGCTGGGCACCGCCACCGACATCCATGAGCAGAAGCTCGCGCGCAGCCGGCTCGAGGAGAGCGAGCAGCGGCTGGCCATGGCGCTCGAGTCCTCGAACCTGGGCACCTGGAACTGGGACATCGTCACCGACACGCTGCGCTTCGACCCGCGCTGCGAGCAGGCCTTCGGCATGGCGCCGGGCTCGTTCCGAGGCACCTTCTACACGGACTTCATCCAGTTCGTTCATCCCGACGACCGCGCGCGCGTCATCGAGAGTGTCGACACCAGCGTCCGGGAGCACACGGCCTACCGCATCGAATACCGCACCATCTGGTCCGACGGCGGCATCCACTGGATTCAGGCCATCGGCCGCGCGTACTACGACGTGGTGACGGGCCAGCCCACGCGCATGGCGGGCACCGTCGCCAACATCGACGAGCGCAAGACGCAGGAGGAGCGCTTCGAGCACGTCGTCCAGGCCGCCGGACTCGGCCTCTGGTACTGCGACCTGCCGCTGGCGGTCGTCGCCTGCAACCCCATCTACCGCGAGCAGCACGGCCTTCCCTCCGAAGGCGTGGTGACGGCGGACATGGTGCGGGCACGAATCCATCCGGCGGACCTGGCCCGGATGGAGGAAGCGGCCCGCCTCGCGCTCGAGGAGCGGGCACCGTATGACCACCGCTTTCGCGTGGTGGTGCCTGGCACCGGCGAGGACGCCTCACGGGTCCGGTGGATTCGCACCACGGGCCGCGTCTCTTCCGACGCCCGGGGCCGGCCGAAGCGCTTCGACGGCATCACCCTCGACATCACCGCCGAGCAGCAACTGGAGGAGTCCCTGCGCCAGACGCTGCTGGACAAGCACGAGTCCCTCCAGACGCTGGAGTTGGTGAACGAGACGGGCCAGACGCTGGCCGCGGAGCTCCACCTGGAGAAGCTGGTGCAGGGCGTGACGGACGTCGCGACTCGGCTGTCCAAGGCCGCGTTCGGCGCGTTCTTCTACAACGTGCTCAACGAGCAGGGTCAGTCGTACATGCTGTACACGCTGTCCGGCGCTCCGCTGGAAGCGTTCTCGAAGTTCCCGATGCCTCGCGCCACTCGCGTCTTCGAGCCCACCTTCAAGGGCGACGGCATCCTCCGCAGCGACGACATCACGAAGGACCCGCGCTACGGACACAGCGCGCCGTACCACGGCATGCCCCCGGGACACCTGCCGGTGCGCAGCTACCTGGCCGTGCCGGTGAGGTCCCGTTCGGGCGAGGTGCTTGGCGGGCTGTTCTTCGGCCATCCCGCAACGGGCGTCTTCACACTTCGAGAGGAGAAGCTGGTCGCCGGACTCGCGGCCCAGGTCGCCGTGGCCATGGACAACGCCCACCTGTTCCAGCGCGCCCAGGAAGCCATCGCCTCGCGAGACACCTTCCTGTCCATCGCCTCGCACGAGCTGCGCACGCCCATCACCTCCATGAAGATGCAGGCGCAGCACATGCGCAAGCGCATCGCCGCCCAGGACCCGACGGCGTTTGAGCCCGAGCGCGTCACCCGGCTCGTGGACCAGACGGAGCGCTCCATCGGCAGGCTCAGCCGACTCGTCGAGGACATGCTGGACATCTCGCGCATCGTCACCGGCCGGCTGAACATCCAGCTCGAACAGGTGGACCTCGCCGAGCTCACGCGCGACGTGGTGGAGCGCTTCCGGCAGCAGCTCACCGAGGCCGGCCATGCGCTCGAGCTGCACCTGGCGCCCGGCATCGTGGGCCGGTGGGACCGCGACCGGCTGGAGCAGGTGCTGACGAACCTGCTCACCAACGCGCTCAAGTACGCGCCCGGCGCGCCGCTGAAGGTGACGACGCAAGAGGTGGGAACGACGGCCCTGCTGGAAGTGGAGGACCGGGGGCCGGGCATCGCGCCCGAGTCCCAGCACCGCATCTTCGAGCGCTTCGAGCGGCTCGTCGGCGCGAGCGCGGTCAGTGGCCTCGGCCTGGGGCTCCACATCGCGAGGCACATCGTCGAGGCGCACGGTGGCACCATCCGCGTGCGCAGCTCGGTGGGCGAAGGCGCCTGCTTCGTCGTCGAGCTTCCCATCGCCGGACCGCCGGACGGCGCGGAGCCGGCGAAGTAGGCACGGCCGGTGCGCGCGCGGCGAGGTTCCGCGTGGAACGCCGGTTCCGCGACACCGTACCGGTGTCACGGGCACAGCGCCGCAACGCATGTCGCCGTGAGCGGGGTTCCGCGTGGAACGCCGGTTCCGCACCGGTGTCACGGGCAATGAGTCCCCTGCTCGGACGCACTGCCCGGACCATCCCCGTGTGCACGAACATGACGCCCTGTTCAGGAGCGCGGGGCCACGGGCTCCACGAAGTACGCCTGCTTGTGCCGGGGCTCGGAGTCGTATGCCGCGGCGAGCTTGCGTGCGATGTCCTCACTCGGGTGCACGGCGACCTCGGCCCGGTTGCCGTGCTCGTCCTGGCGGATGACGGCCCAGCCCTCTCGCGGCGCCTTCGGCGGCGACTTCGGCGGAGTCCCGCGAGCCTCGACGGCGTACCACTGCTTGTGGGCCCGCGCTTCGAGCATCCGCGCGAGGCACTCGGCATGGCCACGGAGCGGCATCACGCAGACATCGTGGCGATTGCCCGTGTCGTCCTGGCGGTACACCGCCCAGCCGTCCGTCGCGCGAGGCTTCCCGCCATCCGCGCGCCACTGCACCTCCGCCCGCCACCACCCGAGGTGCGCGAGCGCGTGGTCCACGCCATGCGGTTCGGTGAAGACCTGGAAGCTGTCGTCGCGCTCCCGATAGAGGGCTATCACCGTCAGTCCGCAGTCCGCGCGCCAGGCCCACCACTCCGTCGGCCCGCGCCCATCGCCCTGCGCATCGGAGCCGTGCGGCGGGCCCAGGCGTCGCTCGAAGTCAGCGCGAGGCTCACGCGCCAGCACATCGGGGTGGGGCTCGTACATCCACACGAGCGGACCTTCGACAGGAAGCGGCTTCATCCGCGGCACCTCCGCCACGAACACTAACGCGGGGCCCGACGCGCGCCCGCCACGCGGAATCGGGCCACGCCTTCCGCTGAAGCGCGCCAACAGTTCCACGTACGGGCACACAGGCTCACGTTCGAGGTGCCCGGATGCCAGCGACCCGACATCCCTTCACGAGTGCAGAACCCTCACCGGACTCACGCACGGGCACCGGAGCCAGAATCCCATTCACCGCGCCGGAACCGGAGCCACCCGTGCCCGAACCGGAGCCACCGGAGCCAGAATCCCATTCGCCGCGCTGGAACCGGAGCCACCCGTGCCGGCGCGGGAACCTGAATCGCGGTTCACCTCGGGGAAACCGGCCCGGAAGCCGCCCTCCCCTACTCCTTCGCGAACACGGCGACCTGCCGCTCCGCGCCGGAGAACGGCAGTCGGTAGGCTCGCGCGGACACGACGCGCAGCTGCCGCTCCGCCGCGCGCGCCGCCAGCTCCGCGTCCGGCTGCGCCTTGCCGAGCATCGCCACCACGCGCCCGCCCGGCGCCACATACGCCGGCGCCAGCGCGAGCCAGTCCGGCAGGTCCATGAAGGCGCGCGCAATCAGCACCTCCGCGTGCGGAATCCCCTCGGCCTCGGGCTTGCCCTCCGCGCGCGCATGCAGCCCGCGCACGCCCTGCATTCCCAGGCTCGCCGCCGCCGCCTTGATGAAGGCCACCTTCTTCCCCACCGTGTCCACCAGCGTCACCCCCAGCGAGGGCAGCGCCAGCTTCAGCGGCAGTCCCGGGAAGCCCGCGCCCGCGCCCAGGTCGAGCAGCGTCGCCGCCCCCGTCACCTCCGGCAGCACCGCCAGCGAGTCCAGGAAGTGCTTCTCCAGCACCTCCTCCGGCGCGGTAATCGCCGTGAGGTTCACCTTCGCGTTCCACTTCAGCAGCTCGGCCATCAGCCGCTGCAGCCGGGGGCCCACGTCCTCCGGTACCGACACGCCCAGCGCCCGGCTCCCGGATGCCAGCAGATCTACGAACCTCGCGTTATCCACAGCGACTCCCTCTCCAACAGGCCCACAAACCCCTGGAATCACTCAGGTGCCTGTTGTCCCCAAAGTTTCCCACACGTTATCCACAGCCCTGGTTCTGATCACTCCACGGGCTGCGCCGGCTCCGTGCCTCGCTTCAGCGCCACCAGCAGCAGCGACACGGCGGCCGGCGTCACCCCCGGAATCCTCCGCGCCTGCCCCACCGTGCCGGGCCGGTGCGCCGTCAGCTTCTCCACCGCCTCCGAGCCCAACCCGCGCACCTCATTGAAGGCGAAGCCCTCCGGAATCCTCCACCGGTCCGTGGACTCCGCCTCGCGCGCCGCCGCCCTCGCCGCCTGGGCGATGTAGCCCTCGTACTTCACCTCCACCTCCACCTCGTCGGCCACGTCCTCCGGCAGCGCCGGCCAGTCCGCCCTCCCCTCCCCCAACTGCGCGTACGTCACCTCCGGACGCTTCAGCCGCGCCGCCAGGCCCGAGCGCTTCAGCCGCGCCACCTCACCCGTCACCGCGCGCGCCCGCGCCTCGGCCCGCTCCAGCGCCTCGCGGGGGAGCAGCCCCACCCGGTGCCCGTGCCGCGCCAGCCGCAGGTCCGCGTTGCCCTCGCGCAGCTTCAGCCGGTGCTCGGAGCGGCTGGTGAACATGCGGAACGGCTCGTCCACGCCCTTCGTCACCAGGTCGTCCACCAGCACCGCGCCGTGCGCCTCGTCCCGGCCGAGCAGCAGCGGAGGCTCGCCCTTCACCGCGAGGCCCGCGTTGATGCCGGCCCACAGCCCCTGGAAGGCGGCCTCCTCGTAGCCCGAGGTGCCGTTGAGCTGCCCGGCGAAGTACAGGCCCGCCACGGCCTTCGTCTCCAGCGTGGACTTGAGCTGCGTGGGCGGCGCGTAGTCGTACTCCACCGCGTAGCCGTAGCGGACCACCTCGACATGTTCGAGGCCCGGAATGGTGCGCAGGAAGGTGAGCTGCACGTCCGCGGGCAGGCTGGTGGACAGGCCCGCCGGGTAGACCAGCGGCGACGTGGGGCCCTCGGGCTCCAGGAAGACCTGGTGCCGCTCGCGCGCGGCGAAGCGCACCACCTTGTCCTCCAGCGACGGGCAGTAGCGCGGGCCCCGGCCGACAATCTCCCCCTGGTACAGCGGCGAGCGGTGGAGATTCTCCCGCAGCACCTGATGTGTCTCCACCGTCGTGGCGGTGATTCCGCAGACGACGTCGGCCTGCCTGGGAAAGGGCGCGCCCGACGCGAACTCCACCTTCGTCCGCCAGGAGAACGGGCGCGGAGGGAAGTCCCCGGGCTGCGGCTCCACCGCGTCCCAGTCGATGCTCGCGCGCGCCAGCCGCGCCGGAGTCCCCGTCTTGAAGCGGCCCAGCGTGAAGCCCAGCGCGCGCAGCGAGTCGGACAGGCCGCGCGCGGCGTCGTCACCCAGACGCCCACCGACTTCCTTCTTCTCGCCCACGTGCATCAGCGCCTGGAGGAAGGTGCCGGTGGTGAGCAGCACCGCGGAGGCCGCCACCTGCGTGCCGTCCCCCAGCACCACGCCCGCCACCCGGCCGCCCTCGGCGACGACGGTGGACACCTCGCCCTCGCGCACGGTGAGGTTCGGCTGCGAGAAGAGGACGGCCTGCATCCCCGCCGAGTACGCCTCGCGGTCGCACAGCACGCGCGTCGCCTGCACGGCCGGGCCCTTGGAGGCGTTCAGCGTCTTGAAGTGCGTGCCGGCCGAGTCCGCCGCGCGGCCCATCTCCCCGCCCAGCGCGTCCAACTCGCGCACCAGGTGGCCCTTGGCGGTGCCGCCCACGGCGGGGTTGCAGCTCATCACCGCCGCGCGCTCGCGCTTCAGCGTGAGGCCCAGCGTGGCCAGCCCCATCCGAGCGCAGGCGAGCGCCGCCTCGCAGCCCGCATGGCCCAGGCCCACCACGATGACGTCGTACCGGAGTCCCATCGCTCACGAGGGTCGCTGCTGGACGCCGGAGCCTGACAGGGCCCCGCGCTTCCCTCCTGGCACCCGGGCACCCTGGCTCCGCGCGCCGCGACCTTTCGCGCTTCCGTATGTCTCCGGCGCGCGCCCTTGGCAAGCAAAGGCCCCACGCGGGGGAGCACCCGGCGGGGCGAGCGCCCCACCCTCCCCTCTCCCGTGGCGATTTTACGGGAGCGCGCGAGGCGGGCAGTGGGAGGGGATGAGGAGCTGCCTGCCTCGCGCGCACCGGCCATCCTCCGGAAGGTCGGGCCCTGACTTCGGACTCCGCCCCCCGGCCTGGGTGGCGTCTTGAACTGGGTCGCGGGACGGCTCGGGTACAGCGTCACCCTCCCCCGGTGGGCGACGCTCCCGCCGTCAAGCGGGCCCGAGGCGGGTCCGCCCGCGCTGGCGCCTTCCTCGGGTTCCCCCTGAACCGAGGACGTGCGCCGTCTGTCCGCCCGGGGCATGCCCGCCCCGTGCGGTGAAAAGGTGTCGCGCGACACGGAAGGTGGACCTATCCGTGCGGTGAGGGCGCAACGGTGGACGCGAGCTCGGGCCTCAAAAGGGGTCCGACACCTCCGTGTGCGCGACACGTGAAGGTATAGCGGAGGGGTCTGACATCCGGGCTGGCGCGGGGCTGGTGCCCGGTGGAGCGAGCGGACAGCCTCACTGTTCCATTCTCGCAATGGGTGTATGCGGGATTGTCACCTTCCCCTGGAGGGGCCCGGCCGCTATCAGCAAGGGAGCCTCGCTGGAGCCCATGACGTCCCCGACGAATGACACGCCCGCCGCCCCCCGAGGCACGCTCGGACTCGAGCTGTTGCTGGGGACGCTGACGGCGTTCGCCCCGCTGTCCATCGACATGTACCTGCCCGCGCTGCCGAGCATCGCGGAGGAGCTGAGGTCGAGCGAGTCGCTCATCCAGCTCACGCTCGCGTCGTGCTTCGCCGGGCTGGCGCTCGGGCAGCTCATCACCGGCCCGCTCATTGACCGGTTCGGCCGCACGCGCCCGCTGCGGCTGGGGCTGGCGCTCTATGTGCTGGGCTCGCTCGGCTGCGCGCTGGCGCCCAACGCGCTGGCATTGGTGGGGCTGCGCTTCGTGCAGGCGCTCGGCGGCGCGGTGGCGCTGGTGGTGCCCCGCGCGGTGGTCCGTGACTTGTGGTCCGGAGCCAATGCCGCGAGGACGATGTCGCGGCTGATGCTGGTGGTGGGCGTGGCGCCGGTGCTCGCGCCGCTGCTGGGAGGCTTCGTGCTCCAGCACTCGGGGTGGCGCGCCATCTTCCTGGTGCTGGCCTCGGTGGGAGCGCTGGCGCTGGTCGCGGTGGTGACGTCACTGAAGGAGACCGCGCCAGTCCACTCGGGGAGTCGGACGATGCGCTCGCGGCTGGGCGCGCTGCTCGGAGACGCGGACTTCGTCGGCCCGGCGCTCGCCGTCGGCTTCGCGTATGCGGGCATGTTCGCGTACATCGCGGGCTCGCCGTTCGTGTTCATCTCGCTGCATGGCGTGGCGCCGCAGGACTTCGGCTGGTTCTTTGGCGCCAACGCGGTGGGGCTGGTGTGCATGGCGCAGCTCAATCGCAAGCTGCTGGGGTTCATCCCGCTGCACCGGATGCTGCGGCTGGCGCTGACGCTGTATGCGCTGACGGCGGTGGTCGTGCTGGTTGTGACCTGGAGCGGGTTCCTGGGGATGTGGGGGATGGCCGCGGCGCTGTTCCTGTTCGTCCCGACGCTGGGGCTCGTGGGGCCGAACGCGGCGGCGATTGCGCTGGAGCGGCACGCGGCGCATGCGGGCCTCGCGTCCGCGGTGCTGGGCGCGCTCCAATTCACAGCGGCGGCGGGAGCGTCGTGGGCGGTGAGTGCGCTCAACGACGGCACCGCGAGGCCCATGGGCGGCGTGGTGGCGGGAGCGGCCGCGCTGGCGTGGCTCGCGGGGTTCATTGGCCACCGTGCGCGCACGCGGGCGGCGGGAGCAGGGGAGGGTGACGCGGCGGCTGCGTCCCAGGAGCCGGGGCGCGGGACGGTCTGAGCGGGGCCGCGCACGTATCAGGCAACGAGGCGAGGCTTGAGCACGCCGCCTCCACGCAACGAGGAAAGACTGAGCGCGCCTCACGCGACGAGACGAGACTGGGCACACCTCACGCGACGAGACGAGACTGAGCACACCTCGCGCGACGAGACGAGACTGAGCACACCTCACGCGACGAGACTCGGCACACCTCACGTAGTGAACCGAGGCCAGGCACGCCCAGGCACGCCGCACCCACTGAACCGAGGCCGAGCACCTCGTGCATCCCGAGCAGCAGCCGGACGCGACGGGCGGCGTGCTGTTCGGAAATGTCGGGACATTTCGCCGCGCAAAACCCCCGACATTTCCGAACAGTGACCTCCTGAAGTGCTCCAGGGAGGGCCTCACATGCGCGGCTCCCAACATGATGGCGGGGACTCCTTGCCGCGTGCGCTCCGAGGTTCGACGCTCCGATGGCGAGGCACGAGCAGTCACTGAATCGTGTGGAGCTTCTCGGGGGAAGCCCCGGCGCGGGACAGCCTGAACGAGGCATGAGCCCTGAAGTCGTGTCATCGTCCCCGGCCATGGCATCCACCACCCGCATCATCCAGGGCCCCGCGGGCCGACTCGTCGTCACCGACTCTGGTGAGGGCGGGCTCCCCGTCATCTTCGTCAACAGCAACGCCGGCAGACGCGAACAGTGGGCCGCGCAGCAGGCACACCTGAAACAGCGCTCCGTGTCCTTCGACCTGCGCGGCATGGGCGAGTCGGACCCCGACTCGCAGGACCGCTATGGCGCGAAGGACATGGCCGAGGATGTGAACGCGGTGGCGGACACACTGGGACTGAAGCGCTTCGTCCTCGTGGGTCACAGCTTCGGTGGCATCGTGGTGGGCGAGTACGCCATCCGCTGGCCCGAGCGGCTCGCCGGGCTCGTCTTCGTCGACTCTTCCGGCACCATGCCGCCGCTGCCGCCCGAGCAGGTCGCCTGGTTCCGCGACGGCATGCGTCCGGAGAAGTACCGCGACTTCATGGACACGTGGTTCGCGCCCATCCTCCAGAACGCGAAGCCGTACACACGCGAGGCGGTGATGAGCTGGCTGCACGCCACCCCGCGCGAGGTGGTTCTGAGCGCGCTACAGAGCATCCTCACGTACGACTCGGACCCCGTCTTCGAGCGCTACAAGGGCCCCGTCCACACCCTCGTCGCGGAGGCCTTCATCCAGCCCAATGCCTATCACCTGCTCTACCCGGGCACGCCCCACACCGTGTTCACGGGCGTGAGCCACTGGCTGATGATGGACAAGCCGGAGGAGTTCAACGCCGCGCTCGACGCGTTCCTCGCCACGCTGCCCCAGCCGTGAGCAGCAAGGCAGGGGAGCACGCCGCCGAGGAATGAAGCACGACGAAGGAACAGGGCAGGGGAGCACGCCGCTGCCCTGGCCCACGACTGAGCGTCACAGCTCCCCGGTATCGAACACGGTGACGGGGTGGTCCGGGTGGCGAGGGTCCTGCCCCACCAGCTTGAAGCGCACGGTGGAGTGGGCGCCCCGGTCATGCACCTCCACCACGCCCACGTTCAGCCCGCTGTAGGGGTTGCGGTCCGCGTCGCCCACGCCGTCCATCCGCACCAGCCTCGCGGCCGGGCCGTCTTCCAGCTTCAGCAGCAGCTCCGTGCGCAGCAGGTGGCCGGCGGCCCAAGCGGAGAAGCCGCGTCGCAGGTGCGTCACCGCGCTGGAGGTGAACTGGTACATCGTGCCGCCAGAGTCGCCCAGCCAGTCGATGGCGAACGCGCAGCCCAGGTGCACGTCCCCACTGAGCAGCACCACGCGCTGCCCGGGACAGCGGCGCTGGTGCGCGAGCAGCAAGCCCAGCAGCCTGTCCCGGTCCCGAAGGTTCCACGGGTGCGTCCAGCGGTCCCTCGCGTCGCCACGGTGGCTGCGCAGCAGGGAGATGCCCACTGACGCCCACGACGCCACGTACACCATGGGCACGCTCAGCATGAGGAACACCACGCGGCTGTCGCGGTGCGCGTCCAGCCACGAGGACAGGCGCGCGAGCTGCTCGGGCGAGTACACACGGGGGTGCTCACCACCACGGCGCTGGCTGCGCAGGTCCATGGCGAAGAAGCCGGTGTTCCCGTAGTCGAAGCTGAAGTCGAAGGTGTCGGGCGGCGCTCCAGCGCTCGGGCCGAGCACCCGTGCGGACTGGTAGTCGTGATACGCCGCCCGCGCGCCCTCGCTCAGCCGTTGCCACTCCGGGCCCGAGTGCTCGGGCTCGGCGCCCCAGTTGTTCACCACCTCGTGGTCGTCGAGCATCGGCCACGTGGCGAAGTCCGCATGCAGCGCGCGCCAGCCGTCCAGCTCGAGGAACTGGCGGTAGCGGAATTGATACAGCCGCCTCACCTCCTCGGCCGAGCAGTCCAGCAGACGCGCGCGTCCCGGCGGCGCCACCTGACGGAAATAGCCGGGAGAGAAGAGGGACAGAGACGGAGGCTCGTCCACGTAGAGCTGGTCGCCGCCCAGCAGGAGGAAGCGCGCGTCGTGGGACTCCAGCGCATGGCGCGCGGCCTCCAGCATCGCCACGGAGAGGGGCCGGACCTCTCCCGAGGGCAGGAAGGGTTGATGGCAGCTCAGCAGGCCGAAGGTGAACGCGGCGGGCGTGTCCTCGGGGCGCGCGGGCAGCGTCTCGAAGCGGCCCTCACCGACGAGGACTCCCTCGGGCTCGCGGGTGATGCGAAAGCCGTGGCGACGCAGCGGAAGAAGCGGCGGCTCACCCGGGAAGTCGTGGGGGTAGAGGAGGGTGCTCGTGCCATCCGCGTCGCTGGCGGGAGCGCAGCGCCACGACACGGAGCGCCGAGGACCTTCGCCCTCGAGCGGCCACACCTCCAGCCGATGCGGACCGGGCTCGTCCGAGCGCAGCCACAGTCGCACCGAGTCGGGCCCCACCGCGCCCACCGCCACGGCGCACGTGAAGCTCGGTTCACTGAAGCGCGAGTGGGGCAGGGGAGGGCGAGACATGCACCGTGAAGCCTATGCCTGAAGCGCAAAGCCTGGCGCCAGGTGCCGCTGTCGCGAGCAGCATCGCGAGTCCAAGCCAACCGCCCCACGCCGCATCTGAGCCCACCACCAGGCCCGAGCATCTCTCCCGTTTTCCGCACCTGTCCTTGATTCACGGACCCGTGTGCTAGAAACCGCCCGAGTGCCGCCCACTGGCGGCCGGCGCATCCGGGCGGGAGTGCCGTCCCGGAGCGACCCTATCCCACGAGGAACCCATGACGACCCGAAGCTCCGCGTGCCTGGCCACCACCCGACTCGCCGTCCTCCTCACCCTCGCGAGCGCCTGCGGAGGCCCGGCGCCCGAAGGTGACGAGGAGCTGGGAATACTCCCGCAGGCACTGACGCGAGGCCCGTGGACCTTCGAGGGCAAGCCGCTGGATGCGTACACGCAAGCCGAAGCGCAGGCGGACTTCGGCGCGTCGACGGGCTGGGTCGCCACCAATCAAATCACCGTCGGCTCCTCGGAAGGCAACGAGTACCTGCGCGTGAAGCTGGCGGCCAGCACGGAGAACGACGGCGGCAAGTTCTATCCGCTGCTCTGGACGTCCGGCGAGTACGCCACGGCCACGCTCCGCTGGAAGATGTACCTGGAGCCCGGCTGGGACTTCTACAACGGCGACCTGAAGATGGCGGGCGTGACCGGAGGGAAGGGCTACACGGGCGGCGCCGGAGACGAGGCCCAGGCGAACTGCGACGGCTGGAGCTCGCGGTTCGTGCTCGGCGGCAACCCCAACAACAAGCTGTATGCGTACTACTACGGCTGCGACATGACGGGCACGCCGTCCGGCGGAATCCTCTACGGCAACAAGCTCGGCACGGGCTGCGCGGTGACGGTGGGCGAGTGGTACACGCTCATCATCTCCGTCCAGGCGAACACCAGCGGACAGGCGAACGGGAAGCTGCGCATGTGGGCCCGGCGCGAGTCCGACGGCACCGTGTGCACCGTGGCGAGCAGCGACACGCGCCGCTTCGCCAACGACACGGCCACGTACACGTGGCACGAGAACTACCCGCGCAAGTGGAATGCGGAGTGGTTCCGCGGAGGCGCCGGCACGCCGCCCGCAGAGGACCACTACCTCCGCGTCGACGATGTGCTGTGGAACAACTACTTCTACTCCACGGCCCCGTCGCTCTGAGTCCGCGATACATCCCGCCCACGAACCGTGGGCCAGGTGAACGCGGCGGGAGAAAGTGAAACAGCCTGTTTCACAATTCCTCCCGCCCGCATCGCCCACCCTCGCCAGGTCCCTGCGCCTGCTCCGCTACCGCTGGAGTATCGACTGCGCGGACTTGATGCGCTCCTCGTCGGCCCCCTTGTCGCGGTCCTGCGGGAAGGGCACGTCGAGTCCGCGCTGTACGGCGGGCCGCTTCGCAATCACCTCCAGCCAGCGCTGCAGGTGCGGCAGCCCGTCCACCGACACGCCGGCCCAGTCGTGCACGCGCACCCACGGCCAGGTGGCGATGTCCGCGATGCTGTAGTCGCCCGCGAGGAACTCGCTCTCCTTCAGTCGCGTGTCGAGCACGGTGTACAGCCGCCGCGTCTCGTTCTGGTAGCGGTCGATGGCGGGCTGGAGCTTCTCCGGGAAGTAGCGGAAGAAGACGTTGGCCTGCCCCTGCATGGGCCCCACGCCGGACATCTGGAACATCAGCCACTGGATGACGCGCGAGCGGCCCTTCGGGTCCGCCGGCATCAGCTTGCCCGTCTTCTCCGCGAGGTAGAGGAGGATGGCGCCCGACTCGAACACGGGGAAGTCCCCCGCGTCGCGGTCGATGATGGCGGGGATGCGGCCGTTGGGGTTGATGCGCAGGAACTCCGGCTGCTTCTGCACGCCCTTGCCGATGTCCACCGCGTGCACGGTGTAGGGCAGGCCCAGCTCCTCCAGCGCTATCGAGACCTTGATGCCGTTGGGCGTACCCCAGGTGTAGAGGTCAATCATCCGTTCCGCTCCTTGCGTCAGTCGAGGCGCGTCCTGATAACGGGGGACGAGGCGCCGCGCCCGCGCTTCAGCGGAGCTGCTGCTCCAGCGCCTGCCAGCGCGCGTCCACCCACCCGCGCAGATAGGCCACTTCGCCCTCGAAGTCGTTCAGGTCCGTGCGCCCGCTCCAGCGAGGGAAGACGCGGTACTCCGCGCCCCAGCGCGCCTCGTCCTTGAGCGCCGCGGCTCGCAGCTCCGCCGCGTATGCGTCGACGAGCCCGAGCACCAGCTCCCGCTGCAGCGGTCCCTGGAGCAGCTCGCGGTAGCGCGTGAACAGGGGGCCGGAGATGGCCGGGTCCTCTATCAGACGGGCGAAGATGCGATTCTCGTTCGTGAACGTATCGAGGTCGTTCGCATCCAGGCGCAGCGTGTTCCAGTGCTGCCCGAAGCTGGCGTCCAAATCCCAGGGGATGTAGCGGAACCGCGCCCCCGGTCCGCGCGCGCGGAAGTGGTAGGCATTCTTCGCCACCGAGTCCTTCGTGTACGCGAGGTGGGCGAAAATCCACCAGTCCTCGTAGTCGCGCGAGTCGAACCACGCGTCTCGCTCGGCGAGGAACCGCTCCGCGGTGGCGTCGGCGACGAAGGCGGTGAGCGCGTCGATGGAGTGGAAGGCCTCGTCACCGTCCTCGGGCTCGCCCTCCTTCTTCTCGTAGCCCTGGTGCAGCTTCACCTTGGGCAGCCCCGTGGAGTCGAGCCGCGAGAAGTTCGCGTCACCGCCCACCGCCTTGAAGAGGTCCCCGCCCGGGTCCAACCCCCGGTCCGAGAGGAAGTCCTGGTTGATGTGGTCCGTCACGGTGAAGAGGCCGTGGTACTCGCCATTCACGTAGACCACCGCGCTGAACGCCTTCATCTGGAGGTGGTCCGGCGACATGCGGTTCCACAGCTCGAAGGCGAGCCGGGCCCGCATGTATGAGTTGTCATTGAAGGGGCTGATGAGCACCAGCTTGCGCCGGCCCATGAAACCGCCGGCCTGCGCGGGCTCGTCGAACGTGTAGCCGCTCTTGAAGTCGAGCGTGAGGCTGCGCTTGGGAAACCGGAGGGACGTGTCCCCGCGGTAGCGCGTCTCCGCGAGCAGGCAGCGTCCCTTGTAGACGAGCCGCGCCGGGCGGTAGCCATCATCGTCCGGCAGCGAGGAGGACATGAAGAGGTGGAGCACCGGCAGCCCGTCCTCCTCGGCATGGCTCCAGGGGTCGGCGGCCGTGGCGCTGTCACCGTCGCGAGTGTCCTCCTTCGCGTGTCCCGGCGAGAGGCCACGGCTCCACTCGGAGAACCCCTCCACGAACGAGGCACTGTCCGGGCCCTCACACTCCGGCGGAGTCACGCTCCAGCCGCTCGGGGGCGCGCAGGCGGGAAGCACCGCGCACACGGCGAGCAGCCACACTCCCAGGCTCGCGATGTGCCGTCCCTGTCCGCCCATCCACCCTCCTGTCTCCATGCAGGAAGGTAGCCACTGCGTCACGTGCGGGCAGCGCACGCCTGGCAGGTGCCCGCCCCACACCCGGGAACGAGCACGGGTGCGCGGGGCTCCGTCGCTCCGTGAACACAGAGCCCCGCGGCGCCTGGGGCACCGCGGGGCTCGAAGGCATCCCGGAAGTGAAGGACTACCGCATCACGGCGCGGCCGGAGCCTGCACCGGGGCCTTCGCCTTCTTCTCCGCGTTGACGAAGTCGCCGGCCTTCACCTGCGTCACCTTCGCCCAGTCCACGTGCCGCTCCATGGCCTTGCGCACGTCCTCGGGCTTGAGCCGGGACAGCTTCTCTTCAATCGTCGCGTCGAAGGCCAGCGTGCGTCCCAGGTACAGGTACCCGGCGAGCTGCCGCGCCAGGCCACCGTCCTGCGCCCGAGCCGCCTGCCGGTACTCCAACAGGCCCGCGCGCGCCTTCTCCAGTTCCTCGGCCGAGTAGCCCTTCTGCACCGCGCGAGACACCTCCTCGCGCATGGCCGCCTCCAGCCGCGTCGCGTTCTCCGGCGCGAAGATGGCGTAGGTGACGAAGTTGCCCACGGCGTCGATGTCGCCCGCGTCCAGGCCGCTGCCCACGCCGTAGGACAGGCCGTCCTTCTGGCGGATGCGCGTGGCCAGCCGCGAGTTGAGGAAGCCGCCGCCCAGCACGAAGTTGCCCAGCATCAGCGCCGGCCAGTCCGCGTCATCCTTGCGCAGCTTCAGCGACTGGCCCGCGAGGTAGTACGCGTTCGCCTTGTCCGGCGTCTCCATCGCCACCACCTGCGGGCCGCGCTCCACGAACACCTGCGCCACCCGCTTGAACGGCGCCGGACTCTTCCAGCCGGCGAGCAGGTCGCCCGCGAGCGGCATCAGCTCCTTCGGCTCGAAGTCCCCCACCACGGCCAGCTCACCGTTGGACGCGCCGTAGAAGGCCTTGTGGAAGGCGCGCACGTCCTCCAGCTTCGTGTCCTTCACGCCGGCGAGGCGCTCCTCCAGCGTGGGCACGTAGTACGGGTGCCCCTTCGGGTACTGCGCGGACAGGGTGCGCCAGAAGGCGATGCTGCCCTGCGTCTCCGGCTCGCTGCGCTGCGACTCCAGCGCCGCCAGCCGCTCCTGCTTGAGCAGCGCGAACTCCTTCGCGTCGAAGGCCGGCTCGCGGAGCACCTCGGTGACGAGCTTCAGCGCCTCGGGCAAGCTGGCGCGCGGGCACTCGATGGAGACTGTCGCCCCGGTGAGGCCGCCGTCCACGCCCACGCGCGCCTTGAGCTTGTCGAACGCGTCCTGGAGCTGCTGCCGGCTGCGCTTCGTGGTGCCGCGCATCAGCATGCGGCCCGCGTACTGCGCCGCGTCCGTCTTGCCGCTCACGGCGTCTTCCGTGCCCCAGCGCAGGTTGAGGACCAGGTTCACCATCTCCCCGCGCGTCTTCTTGGGGAGCAGGGCGTACTTCACGCCCCCGGGCAGCTCGCCGCGCTGCACGCGCGCCTCGACGTTGGCGGGGGAGGGGTCGAACTGCTCGCCCTGCGCCACCGCGTCGCGGCCCTTGTAGCCGTCCATCATCTTCGCCACGTCCACCGGCGGCGGCATCTCCGCGCGGTCCGGCTTCGGCGTGGGGAGGAACGCGCCCAGCGTGCGGTTGGAGGGCTTGAGGTACGTGGCCGCCACGCGCGTCACGTCCTCGGGCTTCACGGCCTCGATACGGTCGCGGTGCAGGAAGAACAGGCGCCAGTCGCCGGTGGCGGCCCACTCGGAGAGCTGGATGGCGGCGCGCTCGGAGTTGTTGAGCGTCAGTTCAATGGACTTGATGAGCTGCGTCTTGGCGCGGGTGACTTCCTCCTCGGTGAAGGGCGTCTTGGAGGACTCCTCCACCGTCTGCAGGAAGGCCTCGCGCGCGGGAGCCAGCGGCTGGTCCTCGCGCAGCTCCACGGAGAAGGTGAGGACTCCCGGGTCGCGGAGCTGCAGGTTGGAGGCTCCGGTGCGCGCCGCCTTCTTCGGCACCACCAGCGACTTGTAGAGCCGGCCGGAGGGGTTATTGCCCATGATGAGCGTGAGCACGTCGATGGCGGCGAAGTCCGGGTGGGCGCCCTCGGGCACGTGGTACAGGCTGGTGAGGATGGAGGTGTCGCCCACGCGGCGCAGCGTCACCTCGCGCTCGCCGTCCTGCGCGGGCTCGGCGGTGTACGTGGAGGGCACGGGCGTGGCGGGCTTCTTCAGTCGGCCGAAGGTGTCCTGAATCATGGAGAGGGCCTTGCCCTCCTCGAAGCGGCCGGCGACGACGAGCACGGCGTTATCGGGCCGGTAGTACTTCCGATAGAAGTCCTGGAGCCGGTCGATGGGCACGTTCTCCAGGTCCGAGCGCGCGCCGATGGTGGCCTTGCCGTAGCTGTGCCAGATGTACGCGGCGGACATGACGCGCTCGAAGAGGATGCCGCGCGGGTCGTTCTCACCGGACTCGAACTCGTTGCGGACGACGGTCATCTCGCTGTCGAGGTCCTTGCGAGCGATGAAGCTGTTGACCATGCGGTCGGCCTCGAAGGAGAGGGCCCAGCGCAGGTTGTCGTCCGAGGCGGGGAGCGTCTCGTAGTAGTTGGTGCGGTCCATCCAGGTGGTGCCGTTGGGACGGGCGCCGCGCTCGGTGAGGGCCTGGGGGATGTTCTTGATGGTGGGCGTGCCCTTGAACATCAGGTGTTCGAGCAGGTGGGCCATGCCCGTCTCGCCGTAGCCCTCGTGCTTGCTGCCCACGAAGTACGTCACGTTGACGGTGACGTTGGGCTTGGTGGGGTCCGGGAAGAGGAGCACGCGCAGGCCATTGGGCAGGCGGTACTCGGTGATGCCCTCCACGCTCGCAACCGGAGCGAGCGCGGGGCCCTTCGCCTTGCCCTTCGCCGGGGCGGCGCGGGCCGTGGGAGCGGGCGCGGCCCTGGGAGAGGGAGCGGGGGACTGGGCCCATACCGGGGTGGTGGCCACCAGCAGGGCGGCCAGCAGGGGGAGCGGGGTACGACGCTTCATGCGGTCCTCGCGGGTCGTCTGGAAGTGCACCGGCTTCTAACCCGGTATGGGCCCCCCGCCATCCCGAACGGCGCCAGTCCGGCCGGCCGGGCGTCTCGGGAGTGACATCCGTGGGGGCGGAGGCTGGGAAGAACCGGAGAAGCGGGTGGGGTGGATGGGGGGCGTTTGGTGACTCCACGGGTTCTCCGTGAGGTTGCCGCCCTGTGAGGTTGACTGCGGGCTCGGTCGACGTAGCATGAGTCCGGGCACCTGGAAGGTGCGCGACTGCCGGGCAGGTCCGTGTGGATCCGCGGGCGGCGACCGGATGGGCCGGCGTGTGCGGTTCGACGTTCGGGACAGCGGAAGCCCCGTATGACCTGACAGGTCTTTCACGAGTCAACAGCCGTGTCAGATTGGATTGCTAGGGTGCATGACATCCAACCGGGGAATGATCTTCGGCTGGAAGGAGGAAGAGCAGATGGCGATGGCAACAGGTGGAGACCTGCTGATCAGGCAGAGCATGCAGGAACTGCGTGAGTCTCATCTCGAGGTGCTGGCGGCGCATGCGCGGGTGGACGAGAAGCTCATCGAGGTCGACGGGAACCTGAATCAGTTCCGGCACGAAGTCTCCTCGTTGAGCCAGACCATGGGTGTGGCGCGTCAGGAGCTGACTTCGCTGAGTGAAGCCGTGGGTGCGGTGAATCAGGACCTGACTTCGCTGCGCCAGGACGTGGGTGCGGTGAGTCAGGACGTGACTTCGCTGCGCCAGGACCTGACTTCGCTGCGCCAGGACGTGGGTGCGGTGAGTCAGGACGTGACTTCACTGCGTGAGACCGTGGGGGTGCTCGACCAGAAGGTGAGCTCTCTGGGCGAGACCGTGACGGTCCTGGGTCAGACCGTGGGGGTGCTCGACCAGAAGGTGAGCTCTCTGGGCGAGACCGTGACGGTCCTGGGTCAGAACGTGGGGGTGCTCGACCAGAAGGTGAGCTCACTCGGCGAGACCGTGACGGTCCTGGGTCAGAACGTGGGAGTGCTCGACCAGAAGGTGAACTCACTCGGCGAGACCGTGACGGTCCTGGGTCAGCGTGTGGATTCGCTGGACCAGAAGATGGATTCGTTGAGTGAGTCCATGGGAGTGACGGGTCAGAAGGTGGACTTGTTGGACAAGAAGGTGGACTCGCTTGGCCAGACCATGACCGTGATGGACCAGAAGGTGACTTCGGTGAGCCAGACCAACGAAGTGCTGGGCGAAGGTCTCACCGGCCTCACGCGCGTCTTCCACTCGACCAAGGTCACCCACGAGGGGTTCTTCGAGAAGATGGGCCGCACGCTGAACATGCTCATCGATCAGCAGACGCAAGACCGAACCACGCTCGGAGACCACGAGCGCCGTCTGAGCCTGCTCGAACAAGCCTGAGCCCTCGTGCGAAGGAGGGTGGCACACCACCGCCCTCCCATCCGTGCCCCGCGGGGTGCACGCCTGTCGCCTCCGACATGGACCTCCGCCCGGCACCCGCCACGACAGCCGCTCCACGGTGTGCTTCGCCAGCGTGACGGTTAACCTGAGCCCACGGGTCCGGGCTCCACGGCCGGAACGAAGGGACACGGGATGCGGCTGGTGCTCCTCTCCGACACGCACATGCACCACGCGGCGCTGCACGTGCCCCCGTGTGACGTGCTCATCCACGCGGGTGACTTCACGGGCCGGGGACGTCGCCAGGAGGTGGAGGAGTTCCTGCGCTGGTTCTCCCTCTGCGAGGCTCGCGAGAAGGTGCTCGTCGCCGGCAACCACGACTTCCTCTGCGAGGAGGCACCTGACCTCGCGCGCGCTCTCATCCAGCAGGCCGGCGTGCGCTACCTCTGTGACGAGGAGTCCCTCGTGGCCGGGCTGCGCATCTGGGGCTCACCCGTGACTCCGCGCTTCGGAGACTGGGCCTTCAACCGCGACCGGGGTCCGGACATCAACGCCCACTGGCAGCGCATCCCCGAGGGCCTCGACATCCTCATCACCCACGGTCCGCCGAGCGGGCTGGGAGACCGGACCTGGTCTGGCATCGCCGCCGGCTGTGTGGACCTGCTGGCCCGCGTGCGCCAGGTGCAGCCCCGGCTCCACGTCTTCGGCCACATCCACGAGGCCCACGGTGAGTTCTCGCTGCCCGGACTCTCCACGCGCTTCCTCAATGTCTCCAACTGCCGGCTGATGCCCTTCGGCGTCCGCCCTCCTGTCGTCTTGGACCTGGAGCCTCGCCCCACGACGGACGGAACCCCGGGGCAGGCCCTCGGCTGAGGCGCCACCGGCCCCACCCGCCACACGTGGCACCCTGGCCCCCGCGCCGAGAACCCGTGCGGGGAGGTGAAGTCGGAATCGCCCCGCCGCCGCTTCTCCGGGGTTCCCTCCTGTCGTGCGGACGCCTGCCTGCCGTGGCCCCGTCCCTACCGGCAACGTGAGGCGCGGAGCCCCACCGTGCCCTCGCCGTGGGCCCCGGCACTGTCGCCTCGTAGCCACTGGGGAGAGGGCATGCTCCGCCTCGAAAGAGCCCCTGTCCCGGGGCCCGCCCTTCCGCCCGGCGAGGAGCCTGGGGCACGGACTCCTCCCGGGAGCTCCCGGGCCACGCCTCGGGGCCGAGGACGTGCAAGCATCGTCGCCCCGGCTCGTTAGTAGTAAGGACCGCTCGGGCGGGGCCGTGCCCTGTCTCGTGCGCACCAGGAGTCCCTTCGGATGAAACGATTTCTCATCGGCTCGCTGGCCTTCATCGGCGCGATGTCCGTCCTCTTCGTGGTGGGCCTCATCGCCCTGATGGTGCTGGCGTCGGCGAGCCGTCCGACGGTGCCATCCAGCGTCGTGCTGGAGCTGGACCTGGAGGACCCGCTGCCCGAGTACGTGCTGGGCGACTCGCTCAGCGGTGCCTTCGGTGAGGACCCGGCCACGGTGCGCGACGTGGTGGACGCGCTGGAGAAGGCGGGAGACGACCCGCGCGTGAAGTCGCTGGTGGCCCGAGTGGGCAACCCGGGCAGCCCCGCCGCCGCGCAGGAGCTGCGCGACGCGGTGAAGGCCTTCCGCGCCAAGGGCAAGAAGGCCGTGGCCTACGCGGACACCTTCGGCGAGCTGGGCAACTCCACCATCGGCTACTACGTCGCGTCCGCCTTCGACGAGGTCTACATCCAGCCGTCCGGTGACTTGAACATCACCGGCCTCTCCTTCGAGACGCCCTTCGCCCGCGACGCCTTCGCGAAGCTGGGCGTCACCCCGCGCTTCCAGAAGCGCGCCGAGTACAAGAACGCCGTCAACACCTATACGGAGCAGGGCTACAACGCTCCGCACCGCGAGGCCATGGAGCGCTTCACGCAGAGCCTCTTCGGCCAGGTGGTGCGCGGCATCGCCGAGGACCGGAAGCTGACCGAGGACGTCGTGCGCGGCCTCATCGACCGGGCGCCGCTGTTCGGCCAGGAGGCGGTGGACGCGAAGCTGGTGGACGGGCTGCGCTACCGCGACGAGGTCATGGCCGAGGTGAAGAAGGACGCGGGCGAAGGCGCCGAGCTGCTCTACGTGCACAAGTACCTGGGCCGCGCCGGCCGGCCGCACACCTCGGGAGACACCATCGCCCTGGTGTACGGCGTGGGCGGGGTGTCGCGCGGGAAGAGCCAGTCCAGCCCGCTGGGTGGCGGACAGGTCATGGGCGGAGACAGCGTGGCGGCGGCGCTGCGCAAGGCCACCGAGGACTCACGGGTGAAGGCGATTGTGTTCCGCGTGGACAGCCCGGGCGGCAGCTACGTGGCCAGCGACACCGTGCGCCGCGAGGTGCAGCGCGCGAAGGACGCGGGCAAGCCCATCATCGTCACCATGGGCACCTACGCCGCGAGCGGCGGCTACTTCGTCGCCATGGACGCGGACCGCATTGTCGCGCAGCCGGGCACGCTCACCGGCAGCATCGGCGTGTACACGGGCAAGTTCGTGACGGAGGCCTTCTGGGAGCGGCTGGGGGTCAACTTCGAGACGATTTCCGCGGGCCGCAACGCCACCATGCAGGACTCGGACGCGGACTTCACCCCGGAGCAGCTCGCGCGCGCGGAGGCGGCGATGGACCACATCTACGCGGACTTCACGAAGCGCGCGGCGGCAGGACGGAAGATGCCGCTGGAGAAGCTGCAGGGGCTGGCCAGGGGCCGCGTGTGGACGGGCGAGGACGCGCTGGCGCACGGGCTGGTGGACTCGCTGGGCGGCTACCCGAAGGCGCTCGAGCTGGCGAAGGAGCTGGCGAAGCTGCCCGCCGACGCCCGCGTCAACGTGGAGGTGTACCCGCGCAAGAAGGCCACGTCCGAGGTGCTGTCCGAGCTGCTCGGCGGGACGGGCGAGAACAGCGAGGACGACGTCACCTCGGTGAGTGCCCTGTCCCCGTGGGCGCCCCTGCTGGAGGGCGTGCGCGGCGTGTACTCGCTCGGTGCGCGGATGGGCCTGTTCGAGCAGCAGCGGGGCGCGCTCTACACCCCCATGCCCCAGGCGAGCTGGGAGTGACGTGAAGGCCCCTCGCCCGGGCGCGACGTGACGCCTCCGTGCTTCACGGACGCCCGCGCGTCTCGCCGGGACGCAGGGGCGTAGCCCCCGGACGCCGGCCGCCGCCCTGTCCTACACCAGCGCCAGGGGCGGCTGGGACTCCGGCCGGCCGAGGAGCCGGCCGAAGATGGAGTGGTAGCGCAGCTGCTGCAGGGCACAGCGCTGCCGCTTCGGGTCGAAGACGAGACAGCGCTCCACCGGCCCCGCGTAGACGTGCAGGGAAATCGCGGGCCCCTGCTGGGCGATGACGCGGTGGATGGGGGCGTCGGGGCAGCGGAAGTCCACGTGGCCCACGCCCACCGGCCCCACGACGGTGGGAGGCCCCAGCCGCGCCGGCCCCGGCTCCAGCCCCCCGGAGACCAGGCCGTAGTTCTCCAGGATGAAGGTGCCGGACTGGATGCTGAACCAGCACTCCTGCCCGTCATGGTCATGGATGGGCGAGACGGCGCCCGACTCCCAGCAGTTGATCAGCACCTCCAGGCGCGCGTCCCGGTAGACCAGGTTGCGCGTGTACCGGCCGCGGCTGAAATGCAGATACGGCTGGAGACTGGACGGCTCCACCACGAGCCCCGCGAGCCTCTCACCCACACCCAACAGGCCCGGCACTCCGCCGGCCTCCTCCCGAAGGAGCCCCACCAACGCGTCGAGGGACATGGCGCCCATGAGGGAGAAGCTAGGTAAGGCACCGACACGGTGCCTATTAGCCTGTTGGATGGGGGACGGCCGGCCGTCCGGAGCGCACTTGAGGACAGGCGTGGCATCCACTAGAGGACACCCACCGCGAGGGAGCCGCCTCGCCTGAAGGGCGGCCCCGGGTTTGCACTGTCGCGGACGCGGAACCATCTGGCGCCCGCGAGCAAACCGCGAGCCCGGTGTAAGCGTACACAGAGAGTCAATTTCCTGGACCGAAGCCGTTCCTCTCATGAGGAGCCGCCGAGGTGGGGGCCGAGGAACCGAACATGAAGAAGCGACTGGGTGACATCCTTGTGGAGCGCGGTGTGATTGATCCGCTGCAGCTCCACTCCGCGCTCGCGTACCAGCGAAAGTGGGGGGTGCCGCTGGGGCAGGTGGTGGTGGATCAGCGCTTCTGCACCGCGCAGCAGGTCCTGGAGGCGCTGGCGACGCAGGTGGGCATGCAGACGGTGGAGCTGGACTCGCAGCCGCCGGACGCCAACCTGACGTACCTCATTCCGGAGAAGGTGGCGGAGGCGCACCGGGTGGTGCCGCTGAAGCTGGAGGGCAAGGGCGGCCGGGACTCGGTGCTGGTGGTGGCCATCGCCGCGCCGGCCAGCCTGGCGTCGCTGGACGCGGTGATGAGCGTCTCCGGCAAGTCGCGCGTGGTGGCGAAGCTGGCCACGGACGCGGCCATCCGCCGCGCCATCGGCCGCATGTACCGGGGTGAGACGGGTGAGGCCGTCCCGCGCCGGCCCGGCATGGAGTCCTTCGCCCTGCCCGAGGCGGACGAGAGCATGCCCATGTTGCTGGGCGGCAGCATGGCCGAGCTGACGAACATGGAGGCCCCCGTCACCGAGCACGGGCTGCCGATGATGTCCTCGCTGGACGAGGCCACGCGGCCGACGCCGGTGCCCGTGCAGACGGCGCCCGCGCTGAAGCCCACGCCCGCTCCCGTGGCCGTGAAGCCCACGCCCGCGCCGGTGAAGCTGCCCACGCTGACGCCGGCCCGGCCGGAGCAGGTGGCGCAGGTGCTGGTGTACGGCTGGGGCGCGGAGGCCGCGGCGGGGCTGGTGCGCGTGCTCGAGGCCTCGGGTGGCCTGAAGGCGCGGGTGGCCAGCACGGAGGAGTTGCTGGCGGCGAGCGAGGCGCAGGTGGTGGTGGCGCCGCTGCCGTCCATGGAGGCGCTGGGCCGGAAGGTGCTCGCGCAGGTGCTGGTGGCCGGTAAGGTGCCTGAGACGGATTTGCCCCGGGCCCAGGCGGTGGGCGCGCGGGGTTTCCTCGCCGCGCCGGTGGACCCCGACCTGCTGCTGCGCGCGGTGCGCCGGCTGGCCCGGCCCACCGACGGCACGTTTCTCAAGCGCGCCGGCTGACCGGCGCGACCCTCAGGGTACGGCTGCCAGCAGCGTGGGCGACTCCGCTCCCTCTGGCAGCCAGAGTGAAGCCAGGTCCAGTGGCGAGGAAGTGAAGGGCT
Source organism: Pyxidicoccus trucidator (assembly GCF_010894435.1). NCBI lineage: Bacteria > Pseudomonadati > Myxococcota > Myxococcia > Myxococcales > Myxococcaceae > Pyxidicoccus > Pyxidicoccus trucidator. The sequence continues at coordinate 225,041 of NZ_JAAIXZ010000019.1, forward strand.
CGGCGCGCACCACCGAGTCCGACTCGTAGGAGCCGGTGAGGAGCCAGCCGCGCTTGACGCGCTGGTACACCTCCAGCGTGCGCGCGGCCGGGTCCACCAGCCAGACATGGGACACGCCCGCGCGCGCGTAGAGCGGCAGCTTGCGCGTGCGGTCCAGCGCGGCGGTGGAGGGCGCGAGCACCTCGCACACCCAGTCCGGCGCCACGGTGAGGAAGGGCACGTCCGGGTCGGGCGGAGCGGCCACGCGCTCACGGCGCCAGCCGGCCACGTCGGGGACGAGCATGTCCTGGCCCAGGTGCAGCTCGGGCGCGCGCAGGAAGCACCAGCGGCCGCTGCCGCCCCGGCGCCGGTCGAGCTGCTCACCCAGCTCCACGCCCAGCATGAAGGCCGCGCGCGTCTGCGCGGCGGTGGGGCGAGGCGAGGCCACCAGCTCCTCGTCCAGAATCTCCCCCACCCAGCCCGAGGGCAGGGCCGAGAGCATGGAGTACCGCGCCAGGGGGATGATGCCTTCCGTCACAACGCCTCCGCGAATCACCGGTTGAGGCGGGCATTCTAGGGAGCGGTCTGACACGCCCCGGTGGCGACGGGGTGACTACTTCCCGATGCAGAAACGCTGGAAGATTGCATCGAGGAGTGCCTCGGAAACGGAGGTGCCGGACACCTCGCCGAGCGCCTCCAGCGCGAGGCCCACCTCGCCGGAGACGACCTCCAGGGTGGACGCGTGTGACGCGGCGCTGGCACGGGCGAGCGCCTCGGCTGCGCGACGCAGGGCATCGGCATGGCGCTCGGAGACGAGGGCCACCGCCGAGGGCGTGCCGCCACCCCACAGGTGTCCGAGCATGGACGCGCGGAGGGCCTCCACGCCTTCGCCCGTCAGTCCGCTGACGCGCGGGCGCGACCTGGACGTGACGCCTGGAGAAGCACGGGCCACAGTGGAGTCTGGCTGCGCTTCCGTGAAGGCCCGCTGCGAAACGGCGTGAGCACCGTCACGTCCGCGCGCGTCCGCGACGTCGCACTTGCCATCCACCGCCAGCACGCGCGTGCCACCGGCCTCGCGAAGCCACGTCTCGGCCTCTGTGTCCGTGGCCCCGGGCGGCAGCACGAGCACCGACAGGTCCACGCCCGCGAGCAGCTCGCGCGTGCGGGCGATGCCGAGCGCCTCCACCCGTCCCGGCGCCTCGCGCAGTCCCGCGGTGTCGAACAGCGTGACGCCCAGTCCGTCCCACTCGACACGGGCCTCCAGCGAATCTCTCGTCGTCCCGGGCTCGTCGTCCACCAGCGCGCGGGCCTCGCCCACCAGCCGGTTGAACAGCGTGGACTTGCCCGCATTGACGGGGCCATACAGCGCCACGCGCGCACCGCGCCGCACCAGCCGCCCACGCCCCGCCTCGGAGAGCAGCGCCTCCGCCTGGGCCCGCAGCACGGTGACTCGCGCTCCCGCCTCCGCGTCGGCCCCTTCCGCCTCGTCGGGGAAGTTGAGCACGCCCTCCAGGTCCGCATGGAGCTCACGCAGCGGCTCTTCCAGCGCCCGCACGCGCGACGCCAGCACTCCCGAGAGCCCCGCCGCGGCCGCACGCACCGCCGCCTCCGAGTCCGCTGCCACCAGGTCCGCCACCGCCTCCGCGCGCGTGAGGTCCAGCCGTCCACTCAGGAAGGCGCGGCGGGTGAACTCGCCGGGCGTCGCCGGGCGCACGCGCTCATCCTCCAGCGCGCGCGCCAGCAGCAGGCTCAGCAGGCGGGGGCTGCCATGCGCCTGCAGCTCCACCACGTCCTCGCCGGTGAAGGAGTACGGCGCGCGGAAGTAGAGGAAGAGCCCCTCGTCCAGCGCGCGGCCTTGCGCATCCACGAAGGTGGCGAGGTACGCGTGACGCGGCGTGGGCTCCACGGGCACACCGGGCGCCAGCAGGCGGCCCACGTCCAGCGCGGCGGGGCCGGACAGCCGGAGGATGCCCACGGCTCCGGCGGTGGGCGCGGTGGCCAGGGCGGCGATGGTGGGGGAAGCGGACATCATGTCTGCACGGTGGGGGAACAGGGAGCCCGCGTCCACCGGGACGTCATGCGGAGCGGGGTGCCCCGCGAAGCGGCGACGGGGCCTGCGTCAGCGAGGCCCCATCGGGGGCGTGGAGCCGCGAGCGGCCTTCTCCACGGCCTCGCGGTTCTCCTCGATGTAGCGCTCCACCGCGGCGTCCTCGAGCTCCAAATCACGCAGCACGCCCGGGTAGACGAAGCGGAAGGCAGGGGAGTCCTCGTCTCCCCGCAGGCGAAAGCTCATCTTCAGCACCGCCGCGCCATACAGCTTGTCCTTGAGAGCTTTCGCCTTGCCCATCCCTCGTCTCGCTTCCGGCGACCCGGCGTGTGTGGCGCGTGCGCGCTCACTCGTCGAAGTCGTCCTCGTCGTCGTCCGGCAGCAGGCTCTTCTTGGGCAGCGGAGCCGGCTTGTCCGGAGTGAACACCACACGGCGGTTGCGGCCTTCGCCTTCCACCGTCGCCTTCAACCCTTCCATTCCTTCTACTGCCCTGAGGACGCGCGCGCGGTCCTCCAGCTTCATCGCGGCCAGGGCGTAGAACCGTCCCAGGCTGGCTGACTTCCCCGCGAGCTGGCGGGCCGCCTCTCGCAGCGCCGCGTCCTCTTCCACCGTCACCGTGCGCTCGTCCGTGTCGGCCCGGGGTGCCGGAGCAGGCCGGGAAGCGGGAGCCTGCGCGCCCCGCTGGGGGGCCTTCGCCGGAGCCTGCGCCGGAGCCGCCGCCTGGGGAGGAGGCCGGGGCGCGGCGGGCGCCGGGGACGCCGGAGCCGCCGCCGCGGGAGGCTGCGCCGCCTGGGGCTCCCGACGCTGCCGGGGCTCCGGGTGGGCACCCGCGCCGAGCACCACCCAGCGCCGCTCCACGCCGGGCCGGTGCATCATCTTGTTCAGCAGGAACTGGAGCGAGTCCACCACCTGGCTGCGCCGCCCGTTCTCCACGCCGGGCGGAGGGCCCGCGTCGAAGTGGAGCGCCACGGAGAGGCTGCCATCCGCGGCGTCCTGCATGTCCAGCCGGGCCGGGAAGCCCATCAGCCCGAGGATGTCGCCGAGGAGCTTCTCCACGCGCGGCCGGAAGTCGCTGGAGGCCGCGCCGCCGGAGGCCGGAGCCTCCGGCGCCTGCTCAGAACCCTGCTGCTGCTCGCTCACTTGCGTCTGCCTCCCGCCGCCACCACCGCTGGCGTCCCGCCGCCCTTCTGGGGCCCGTTCCGGTCCAGCCACTTCCGAAGCCCGTACTGCTGGGCAATGGAGAGGATGTTGTTGGTGAAGATGTAGAGCGACAGGCCCGCCGGGTACTGGAGCAGCGTCGCCGTGAAGACGATGGGCAGGAACCAGGTCATGATTTTGGCCTGGGCCGCATCCATCATCTGCGGCTGCATCTTCTGGGTGATGACCATGGACACGCCCAGCGCCAGCGGCAGCAGGTACGTGGGGTCCTTGTACGTCAGGTCGCGCCAGATGGGGCCGAAGAAGGGCTCGCCGTAGATGTCGAAGCTGTTGCGCAGCGCCGTGAAGAGCGCAATCCAGACCGGCATCTGGATGAGCAGCGGGAGGCACCCGCCCAGCGGGTTCACCTTGGCCTCCTGGTACAGCTTCATGATTTCGAGGTTCTGCTGCTCGCGGTTGTCCGCGTGCTTCTTCTTTATCTCCTCCATGCGCGGCTGGAGCTTCTTCACCTGCTCCATGCTCACCATGGACCGGTAGGTGAGCGGCAGCAGCACCATCTTCACCACCACGGTGAGCAGGATGATGGCCACGCCCCAGTTGCCGGTGAGGCCGTGGAAGAACTTCATGACCGCCAGCAGCACCTTGCAGATGACGGCCCAGATGCCGAAGTCGACCGTGTCCTCCAGCCTGGGGTGGAAGGCGGCCTCGCCCAGGCCCGCGGCCTGGCGCAGCCCGGGGCCGGGCACCACCGCGAGCAGGTCCGGGTCCTTGGGGCCCAGGTAGCCGCCGAAGCGCAGCGTCACCGTCTCACCCGCGGCCACGCTGAGCGGGAAGGACGCCGTCACCTGCCGCGCGGTGGGCGTGGCGGTGAAGGTGCAGTGGCCGGCGCGAGGGCCCTCCAGCGGGTAGAGCGCGGACACGAAGTACTGCTGGTCGATGCCGAAGAAGTGCACCTGGCCCTTGCTGTCCTCGGCGTCGGGCGGGTCCTCGCCCGGGCTCATCTTCTGGAGCGAGTCGTTCACGAAGCAGGCCGAGCGGCTCAGGTTGCCCACGCCGCCGAAGAAGGACGGCGCGTGCTCGAAGTTGGGGTCCACCGCGCGGCTGTAGTGCACCTGGAGTTCGCCGTTCTGCGGCTGGCCGGAGGTGTTGCGCACCTGGATGCTGTACGTCAGCTCGAAGCCCTCGTTGGGCCACTGGTACGTCTTCACCACCTCCCACGGGCCGCGGCGGCCGGTGAAGGTGATGCCATTGGCGTTGCCACCCGCGCCCTCCGTGACGGCGTAGCGCGTGTCGGCGGGCAGGGGGCTGGAGCCCAGGATGGAGATGGACATCGGCAGGGGCTGGCCCGGCACCGGCTGCGCCACGTTCATCTGCGGCGCGGGGGGAATCTCCTTGCCGATGAGCTTCTGGAAGCCCTGGGCGATGCTGAGCTCCTGCTGCTCGCGCATCTTCGTGCCCTGGAGCACGGCCGCGGTGAGGCCCGCGCCGTCCGAGCTGAAGCTGTAGTGCACCTCCTGGCGGGCCAGGTCGACCTTGCGCTCGGGCAGCGCCGGAGCGTCGTTGGCGGCCACGGCGGTGCCGCTGCCGTCACCCGGCGTGGGGGCGGCGACGGGGGCCGTGCCGGCATCGGCGGGAGCGGCGGCGACGACGCCCGCGTCCGCGCCCTCGGCCCCGGTGGGAGTCGGCTGGGGAGCGAGGAAGAAGGTGTAGAAGGCGGTGGCCACGAACGAGAGGGCCAGGGCGACCAGCAGTCGCTTCTGCGAATCGTTCGACTGGGGCGAGAGCGGATCGTTCATAGACTCCCCCCTCCGAGAGGGAGAGGGCGGCAGGGGGTGGAAGACCCCGTCACGGCACCGGGTCGATGCCGCCGGGGTGGAAGGGTTGGCAGCGCATCAGCCGCCAGGCGGTGAGCCAGGAACCCTTGAGGCCTCCGTGCTTCTCCAGCGCCTCCATGGCGTAGGTGGAGCACGAGGGGTGGAAACGGCACACCTTCGGCAGCAGCGGCCCGAGGAACTTCCGGTAGAACCGGATGGGCAGGGAGATGACGAAGGCGAGCGGGCTCATCTGGGAGGCTCCTTCGGCTTCGTCTCCGCGGCCGGCGGGAGCCGCTGCAGCTTACGGGTGACACCGTCGAAGGCACGCGACAGCTCCGGGAAGGACGCGTCCTTCGCGGACGAGCGCACCACCAGCACCACGTCCAGGCCGGAGGGCCATTGCGTGCGGCGCTTGCGGAACAGCTCGCGCAGCACGCGCCTCAGACGCGCACGCACCACCGCGTTGCCCACCTTGCTCGACACGGTGAGGCCAACACGGGAGTACGTCCGGCCATTGCGCTTGATGAGGGCCAGGAGGCAATCGGAAGGGACCTTCTGGCCACCTTCCTGTACCTCCAGGAATTCGCGCCGTTGCAGCAGGCGCAGGGCCTTGGGGAAGCGCTGGTCTGCCGGGCCTGACTGGCCCGGCGTCGCACCCTCGGCCCTCACAGGCAGACTCGCTTACTTCTTCGCGGCAGAAACGACGAGCCGCTTACGGCCCTTGGCGCGACGGCGCTTGAGGACGTCACGGCCGCCCTTGGTGGCGTTCCGCTTCCGGAACCCGTGGGCGCGATTGCGGCGGACCTTCGACGGCTGGTACGTGCGCTTGGACACGGCTCTAACTCCTTGATGATGACGGCGGCGCCTCCTACCGCTCCGGCGCGACCTGAACTAGGGAAAGGGGCGGGTCCGTAACCCTCTTTCCGGGGTAAGTCAACGTTGGATCACCTCGACCTTTCCCAGAATCCGTTCCGGCCCGTCCAACAGCCCGGGGCATGTGGGTGTATAGAGGTTTTGGTGTCCGTATAGCCTGGACGGCCGCCGGAGCAACGCGCGGTGCGGGAAGTTTAATCGCGCGTGTTGCAAGTGCCTGTTTGCTGGGCGCTTTTTCGCGGCGCCTTGTGTCCACCACGTGGTGCCTGATCAGCACCCGCCGGGAAACATCCATGACAGTGCGTTGGGTCATCCCCGTTCTCTGGTTACTCCTGGTCGGTTCAGGCTGTTCGACGACCCGCGTCGTGCGCCTCGACACGGGCCAAGACTCCTTCGTCGTCACCCCGCGCGAAGAGGACGGAGCCGAGTTGGAGGAGGCCGAACTCGCCGACGAGGAGTTCGAGGAGGCCGTGGTGGAGCTGGCGAGGGACGTGCGGCCCTTCCAGAACCCCATGCGGGAGGCGCGAGCGCTCTTTGGCGTTCCCTCCCGAAGCGGGGTGTACCAGTACGAGCACCGCACCCGGCGGCTCATTCCGCGGGGGGACGAGGACGAAGACGGCCCTCACCTGCTGGAGTCCTATGCGGACGAGGAGCTGACGCGCACCTACGGGCAGTGGTGCTCGCGGAAGCAGCAGCCCGGAGACTGCCTGCGCCTGTTGGACGAAGGCCCCCTGCTGGCCAGTGACGGCAAGTACACGCTGGCCATCGCCATCGCCATGGACTCGGTCTGGGAGGAGACGGCCGAGGCCCTGGAAGACATGGCCGACCCGCAAGCCATCATGGCCACTGTCACGGCCTCGGTGACCATGTACCTGCTCCTCTGGGCGCTGCCCGAGCCGGTGAGCAAGGGCCTGGCCGCCACCCTGACAGCCGTCGCCATCGCCTACCTGGGCGTGGACACGGTGTGGCGCCTGCTGGACGGGTGGCTGACGCTGGTACGCGAGGTAGACCGGGCCACCACCTTCGAGCAGCTCAGCGCGGCGGGTGAGGCGTACGGCGCAGTCCTCGGCGAGAACGCGGCGCGCGTCTTCGTCATGCTGGCCACGGCCGCCATCGGCAACACGGCTGGGCTGGCGGCGAAGGCGTCAAGGCTGCCGGGCTCGGCGCAGGCGGCGCTCGCCGTGGAGTCGCAGGCGGGCTTCCAGTATGCAGCGGTGGGCAGTGTGCAGTCGGTGGCGGTGACGACCGAGGGTTTCACCCTCGCGCTCGCGCCCAACGCCGTCGTCATGGCGAACCGGGGGATGAGCAGCGGGGGCTCGACCAAGAAGAGCCAGGGCCACCATCTGGCCACGGACAAGAACAGCGTCTCCTCCGCTCGTGGCGGGCCCTGGACGCCGAGGTTCGAGAAGCTCTTCCAGAGGGCCGGGATGGAGCTGAAGGACCCTGAGAACATCGTCGATGTCCCAGGACACAAGGGGCCTCACCCGCAGGCGTACCATGAGCTGGTCTTCAGACGACTGCGGGACGCGGCGAGTTCATGCCGCGCTGTGGACGCATGCCGCAAAGCGCTGACAGCTGAGCTCGGGAAACTGACGAAGGAAGCTGTAACACGGGGGACAGAAATCAATAGGCTCCTGACCCGGGGCAAGTAAGAAAGAACGACCATGCCGCCTCGGTTCTTCGAACTCGCCGAAAACGTCCGAGCTGGATACTGGTACTTGGGGGACCCCCTGGACGAACGCGGCCAGGAGGTGGAAGACCCCTGGGTGTATACGACCGGGCGACCCATCCGGGCCGAAGGTCATCTGACCATCCCCATCGACGAGCCAGGCAGACCGTTGGACTTCTCCACGGCGGGCGTGGGCGCAACTCCCATCGTCCACGTCAGGGTGGCGTCCATCTTCGCGGAGCTGGCTCCCAACGACGTGCAGCTCATCCCCGTGGACCTCAAGGGCCATCCGGACCAGTACCTCATCCTCGTGGCCACGAAGCTCGTCCGCTGCATCGACGACAAGGCGTCCCGCGAGGTGCTGTACTGGAAGCCGGAGGACGAGCGGCCGGACAAGCTCGGCAAGTATCGCTCCGTGGCTGGCATGCGAATCGACCGCACCAAGGTGGGCGGCGCCAAGGTGTTCCGCACCTGGGGCTGGGATGTTGCCCTCATCGTTTCCGAGGACATCAAGGCGGCCCTGGAGCGCGCGAAGCTCACGGGCGCGAAGTTCACGGAGGTGTAGCCCACCTCATCCGCCGGGTGCTCGGCTTCACCGAAATGCCTGCTCGGCATCCCCGGAATCGGTGCTCGAAATGCCCGGAATGCCTGCTCGGCACCCCCGGAATGGCTGCTCACCATGCTCCGGAGTCGTTGCTCACCTTGGCCCGGAATCGGTGCTCGGCTTGCCCCGGAACACGCAGGAACACGCTTCGGGGTGAAAGGACGTTGTGGCCTTCCAGGCCCGCCGACCCGGGGGGCGGGCGGGGAGACAGCGGGGGCCTGGTCCTTTTGCGACCCGTACCGCGAGTCCGGGTGGATGATCCGCCCCCCAGCGCTTGGGGGGAGGGGCGTGAGTGGCTACTACCGTGGCGGGTCGGCATGCCCGTTGCCGATCACCCACGTCCGGAAAAGCACGTGGAGATCCGCCGCGTTGGGCCGGTTCCTTGATCGACTTGTGAGCGTCTGTTAGCACGGCCGAACGCTCGCAGGCCCCCCGCTTTGCACGGTCGAGACACACTTGAACGCCCTCGCTCACGCTACATCTCCGCTTCCAAGTGCCGGAATTATCTGGACTCGGATGCTCGAACAGATCCGCCGGGACAAGTTCGACTATGCCCTGAGGTGGCTGGAGCGGATGCGCCCGCTGGAGATCCGCGAGGGGGCCCTCGTCATGGGCGTCCCGGACCGCTTCTTCCGTGACTGGGTGGATGATCACTACCGCCCCATGCTGGATGCACAGCTGGCGCGGCAGGGCGAGGGGCTCGTCACCATCGCCTATGAGGTGGTGGAGGGTCTGGAGCCCGACCCCCACTTCCCACCCACACCGACAGTCAAGGCGAGCTCGACGCGCCCGGGGCGGCTGAACTCGCGCTTCACCTTCGACACCTTCGTGGTGGCGGACAGCAACCAGCTCCCCGCCGCCGCGGCCATGGCGGTGTCCGACAAGCCGGGCCACGCCTACAACCCGCTCTACATCTATGGCGGCACGGGCCTGGGGAAGACGCACCTGCTCCAGGCGGTGGGCAACCACATCTGGGAGAGGGACCCGTCGCAGCGCGTCGTCTTCCTCTCCAGCGAGCAGTTCACCAACGAGTACGTGGAGAGCGTCCGCGAGCACCGGATGGGGGACTTCCGGCGGAAGTTCCGTGAGGAGTGCGACGTGCTCCTCATCGACGACATCCAGTTCCTCGGCAAGCGCGAGGAGACGCAGAAGGAGTTCTTCTACACCTTCAACACGCTCTACGAGATGGGCAAGGCGATTGTCCTCACCAGCGACACGGTGCCGGCGGAGATTCCCGGCCTGGAGGAGCGGCTGCGCAGCCGCTTCACCATGGGGTTGCTGACGGACATCCGCGAGCCCTCCTATGAGACGCGGGTGGCCATCCTCCAGAAGAAGGCGGTGGCGGAGGGGCTGGACCTGCCGGACTCGGTGGCGCACTTCATCGCCAAGCACATCCAGAAGAACGTGCGCGAGCTGGAGGGTGCGCTGGTGAAGCTGTCGGCGGTGCACAGCCTGACGCGCCAGCAGGTGACGGAGGAGTTCGCGTCGGAAGTGCTGCGCGACATCCTTCCGGCGCAGCGCTCGGTGGACATCGAGGCCATCCAGCGTGAAGTCGCCCGCTTCTACAAGGTGACGGTGGAGGCGCTGAAGGAGGACCGGCGTCACAAGGCCCTGGCCCACGCGCGGCAGGTGGCCATGTACCTCAGCCGCAAGCTGACGAAGAGCTCCTTCCCGGAGATTGGCGCGCGCTTCGGCAAGGACCACTCCACCGTCATCTCCGCCGTGCGCAAGGTGGAGGGCCTCCGCGACACCGACACGGTCGTGCAGCGCGAGCTGGCTGAGTTGGAGCTGAAGCTCGGCGGGAGCTGAGCCTCCGCACCCGAAGCGCCGGGCCATGACGCAGCACGTCCGGTGTAACGGGTTCCCCTCAGAGTCCGGAAGGCCCTACTCCCTCCGTCACCCGGATGCGGGGCAGGTACGACCAGGAATGTATCGGGCGCACGTATTCCGTGTGTCGTGACCCCTCGCGCGAAGAACCTGCTGTTGTTGCTCGCCATCCTGGCGGCCGGGGGCATTTGGCGCGCGAGTGACGGAACGAACGGACTCACAGGGCCTTCCACTCCAGGGACACCACGACTCCGAGTGCCTCCGGGTGAAGGAGTCGTCCGGCAGGGAGTGAAGGGCACGCAGCGCGTGCTCACCCCGGGCCAGCGCCACCGCTACACGTTCGACCTGGACACGCGGACGACCGAGGACACGGAGACGGGCCGGAAGACAGTGCACACCGGCTGGGGTGGCGAGCTCGCCCTCACGTACCTGGGGAGCGAGGGCGGACACCACCTGTTCCAGGGGCAGCTCGTCCCCTTGCGGGTGGAGGCGGAGACGGAGGAGACGCCGGTGGTGATGAGCGCCGAGGCCCGGAGAGGACTCCAGGCCATGTTCGAGCGCCCCGTGTACGTGGCGCAGGACGCTCGGGGCAGGGTGCTGGCGGTGCACTTCGACCCGGCGCAGGACGGACCGACGCGGCGCTTCGTGCGCTCGCTGCTGGCGGCGATGCAGTTCGTGGCGGAGGAGGGCGCCCAGTGGAGCACCGAGGAGACGGACACCACGGGTGACTTCGAGTCGGAGTACCTCGCTGGGGGCAGCGCGAACTCGTACACGAAGACGAAGCGGCGCTACCTGCGGGTGGCGGCTCCTGGCTCGCGCACTCCGGCGCCCGTACCCCGCCTGAAGGGGCACCTGGCCTTCACGCTCTTCGCGGACGGCCACGTGAAGGAGGCGGCGGGCTCGGACGTGGTGGAGACGGGAGGCGAGGGGACGGGACGCCCCCAGGTGCGCGCGGAGACGCGGGTGGCGCTGACGAGCGTGAGCGTGGACCACCAGCCTCTGTCGCTGAGCGACTTCCGGTCAGTGCGGTCCACACTGCGGGCGGAGCGACTGACGGCGCCCATGGAGCGCACCACGTCCTCGGTGGACGGGAAGCTCGTCGATGGGGCGACGCTGGACGCGCTGCTGAAGCTGCTGGCTCGCGAGCCACGAGCGCGGGACTCGACCCGTGAGAGGCTGGCGGCGCTGTTCCGTCTGGAGCCGTCCGAGGCGGAACACGCGGCCCAGCGGGTGCGGCAGGGCGAGTCCGGCGCGGCACTGGCGGAGCTGCTGGTGGAAGCGCTGGGGAACGCGGGCACTCCCGAGTCCCAGCGAGCGCTGGCCTCGGTGCTGGAGGACGCGCGCACACGGCCGGAGACGCTGGCCAACGCGGCGCGGGTGGCGGCACGGCAGGAGCGCCCCACCGTCGAGCTCGCCGAGGCCCTGGACCGCGTGGTGGAGGAGACTCCAATCCTCGAGGTGCGAAACCTGGCGGCGCAGGCGATGGGCTCGCTGGTGAAGGAGCTGGAGCCGAGAGAGCCGGGACGCAGCCGCGCGCTGCTGGAGGGGATGCTGGGGCGCTGCCAGTCGCGGCGCGTGGAGCTCGTCGTCTGCCTGAAGACGCTGGCCAACGCGGGCTCGCAGCGCGGACTGGCCTACGCGAGGTCCGCGCTCCTGCATCCCGCGCCCATGGTGCGAGGGACAGCCACGGAAGCGCTCCGCTCGATTCCGGGGGCGGAGGCGGACGCACTGCTGGACCAGGTGCTGCTCGGAGACCCGAGCCCGCGTGTCCGGACACAAGCGGTGGCGGCCATCTCCCAGCGGGTGTCCGGCCCGCACCTGCGGGCGATGGCCACGGCGCTGCGCGCGGATTCGAGCGAGCAGGTGCGCATGGAGGTGGTGCGCGCGCTGGGCAGCTGGAAGGCCGTGGACGAAGTGGCGACGGCGCTGCTGCGGGACGTGGCCGACAACGACACGTCCGAGCGGGTGCGGCGACTGGCCACGTCCATGCTGGCGAGATAGGGCGCGCGGAGGGAGCGCCATGCGAGCGCTCCCGTCCAGCCGCGTCAGTGGGTGGAGGGATGCGACGGCTCGGAGATGGACTCCAGCGTCTCGCCGGCCTCCTGGGCGTCCATGGCCTCCGAGATGTCCCCCAGCGAGATGATGCCCACCAGCCGCTTCTCGCGATTGACCACGAGGAGGCGGCGGATCTGCTCGTCCTTCATCTTGCGCGAGACCTTGGAGATGTCTTCGTCCTCGTAGACGTATTCCACCTGGTCGGTCATCGCCTTCGACACGGGCGTCTTGGCGGGGTCCATGCCCTGCGATACCGCCCGCACGACGATGTCCCGGTCGGTGATGATGCCCGTGAGCTTGTCGTTGTCACACACGGGCAGCGGGCCCACGTTCAGCGTGCGCATCTTCTCCGCGGCGTCCTTGAGTGAGCTGTTGGGGTTGATGATTTCCACGTCCTTCGTCATCACATCCTTCACTGACTTCATCGGGAGGCTCCTTCCTTCGGTTGGGGGTTGCGGTCCTCCGTCGTGGGACGGTGGGGCTCAGGCCTCGCGCGCCCACAACGCGCGCAGGTCCGCGGGGAGCTGGCCCATGACGTCCTCGGCCTCACCCTCGGAGATGTGGTCGCGCACCGTGGCGAAGACGGCGCGGCTGAGTCGCTCCGCTTCATTCGGAGTGGTGTCCAGGTCCTCGGACACCATGGTGAGGAACTGCTCCAGCTTGAACTTGCGTGGCGCCGTGCCCTGGTGCCGTGGGCACCGCTGCAGCAGGTCACGCACCTTGTGTGGAAGCTGGGCCTCCAGGTGCTTCACCTCGTCGTTCATGAGGCGCTGTTCGAGCAGGCACAGCACGGACTGCGCCGCCTGCTCGGCCCGCTCGCGGCCGATGTTCGCCTTCGACTCCAGGTCCCTCAGGAAGAGGACATACGTCTGCGTGGTGCGGGACTCGCTCCGCTGCGCGCGCAGGTCCGGGGCAGCACCCCGTCGCTCCTGCTCCTGCCCCTCGCGCTCGTTCGCCATGTTGGGCCTCCCTTTCCGTGGCTCCTTCTCCCCATGAGCGTGGGCACCGCGAGGGCGGCAGGCACCGCCTCACCCCTGGGCGCCGGGACGACAGACCAGGAGCCGAGCCGTGGCACGCATCCACCCCGAGGGTGGAACAGGGAGGGACGGCCCCGCGTCAGGGCACCGCCACCGGCTCCACGTCGGTGATGATGAGCGTGTTGGTGCGCGCATCCACGCTGACGCTCCCGCGCGGAGAGAGCTGGGCCTTCACATGCGGCACCAGGTCCGACGCGAGCGCGTGATTCACCGGGACGAAGTACGTGCGCAGCGGGGCCTCTTCCTGGCGCGCCTGCTTCAGCTTCACGCGCAGCTCGGCCTCGTCCTTGAGCTTGCGGAGGGGCGCCACCCGCATCACGTTGCCCTGCAGCTCACGTCCCAGGCCGTGCGAGGAGAGCACCGTCTCCAGCGCCTGCCCCCACGGCACGTTGCGCAGCCGCAGCGTCACCGTGCCCTGCACCTCGTCATCCACCACCAGGTTCAGCCGGCCCAGGTCCGCGAGCATGCGCAGCACGTCGTGGATGTCCGCGCGGACGATGTCGACGGTGACGCGCTTGCCCTCCGCCTTCGGCGATGCGGCGAGGGCCGGCGCGCCCAGCAGCGCCAGCGCGAGCACGGCGGCTCGGGCTCTGGACATGGAAGGAACCTCCGGTGTGACGACCCGAGCATAGCGCCGACAGGCCCCGCGCACCCCTGCCCGGGAGTCCAGGTGCACTTACCGGGACGCCTATCGCGCGGGCACGCGCTGAGCTAGGAGGGCAGGCCGTCCGCCTCCCCCAGGTGCTCCCATGGCCGCCAGCTCCGAGGACCCCCTCCACTTCCAGGCGCTCATCTTCCTGGGCGCGGCCGTCGTGGCCGTGCCGCTGTTCCGCAAGCTGCGCCTCGGCTCCATCCTGGGCTACCTGGCCGCGGGCCTGGTCATCGGTCCGTTCGGGCTCGGACTCTTCTCCGAGTCCGCCTCGGTGATGCACGTCGCGGAGTTCGGCGTCGTGCTCTTCCTCTTCGTCATCGGCCTGGAGCTCAACCTGTCGCGGCTGTGGGCCATGCGCCGCGACATCTTCGTGCTCGGCACGGCGCAGGTCGTCCTCACCGGCCTGCTCACCATGCTCTATCCGCTCCTCGTGGTGGGGCGCCCGTGGCAGGCCTCACTCATCGCGGGGCTGGGCCTGTCGCTGTCGTCCACGGCGCTCGTCATGCAGCTGCTGGGCGAGCGCGGGGAGGTGCAGCAGCCCCACGGGCAGAAGGCGTTCGCCATCCTGCTGTTGCAGGACCTGGCCATCGTCCCGCTGCTCGCGCTGGTGGCGCTGCTGTCCCCGCAGGACTCGGCGGGAGGAGAGCCGGCGTGGCTGTCCGCGGCGAAGATGGTGGGCGGCGTCGTCGCGGTGGTGCTCACGGGCCGCTACCTGCTCAGCCCCTTCTTCCGGGTGCTCGCGAGCGCGGGCGCCCATGAGGTGATGACGGCCGCCGCCCTGCTCGTCGTCGTCGCGGCGGCCACGGTGATGACGTACGTCGGGCTGTCCGCGGCGCTCGGCGCATTCCTCGCGGGCGTGCTGCTCGCGGAGTCGAGCTACCGGCACGAGCTGGAGGCCGACATCGAGCCCTTCCGGGGCCTGCTGCTCGGCCTCTTCTTCATCACCGTGGGCATGACGGTGGAGCTGAGGGTCATCGCGCGGCACTGGCCCCTGCTGCTCGGGGCCCTCGTCACCGTCACCGTCATCAAGACGGGGGTGGTGTATGGGTTGATGCGGCTGCTCCGGAGCGACCACGAGGTGTCCATGCGCACCGCGCTGCTCCTGCCCCAGGGCGGCGAGTTCGGCTTCGTCCTCTTCGCCACCGCGGTGTCGGCCGGAGTCATGGCGCAGGAGCAGGCCACGCTGCTCGTCGCGCTCGTGACGCTCACCATGGCGCTCACGCCGCTGCTGGCCGTGCTCGCCCCACGGCTCGCCCGCACGCGCGCGAGACCCGAGCGCAAGGAGACCTTCGAGGGGGTGCGCGGCTCCGTGCTCATGATTGGCTTCGGGCGCTTCGGCCAGGTGGCCAGCCAGCTGCTGCTCGCCGAGGGCGTGGACGTCACCGCCATCGACAACGACGTGGAGATGATTGAAGCCGCCGAGCGCTTCGGCTTCCGGGTCTACTTCGGCGACGGCACGCGGCTGGACGTGCTGCGCGCGGCGGGCGCGGAGCGGGCCCGGCTCATCTGCGTGTGCGTGGAGAAGAAGGAGTCCGCGTCCCGCATCGTGGAGCTGTGCCGCACGACGTTCCCCCTCACGCCGGTGTACGCGCGCGCGTTTGACCGCGTGCACGCGCTGGAGCTGCTGGAGCACGGCGCGCACTACCAGCTCCGGGAGACCTTCGAGAGCGCCATCGCCTTCGGGCGCGCCGCGCTGGTGGGACTGAGGCTGCCGCCGGAGCGCGTGGCGACGGTGGAGGAGGACGTCCGCCAGAGAGACCGCGACCGCTTCGCCCTGCAGCAGCAGGGCCGGGACTACAGGGCAGGCAACGACAAGCTCTACACCCGCCCCGTCCCGCGTCCCGAGCCGTTCATCCCTCCCCAGCGGCAGGCCGTCTCGCTGAACCTGGCCCCGAGGGAGGACGAAACCTCCGAGAAGAAGAAGTAGGGCGGGGAGCGCCAGTGCCCTCGCCGGCCAGCGCCAGCTCTACGAGCTTCGCGCTGCTGGAGCCGGGGCAGGCGCGCGTCACCCCGCCACGATGAGGTCCGCGTCCCACGTCACGGAGGACGCGGCCCCGGCTGCGGCCTCCTCCCGGAGCGAGTCGTCCCCACGGGCGTCCGGAGCCGCAGCGTCACCGCGGGCGGAGGCTCACCGACGCACGACTCCAGGAACCCCAGGTCGGGACCCACGCCGCAGAACACCCCGTTGCCCGGGAGCCCCGGGTCCCCACCATTGCGCGCGGGGGAGTTGGCGAGCGTGAAGTAGTCATTGTTGAGCGGGTCCTCCACGAAGCGCGGGTCCGCGACGCGGCTGAGCGCATCCTGCCCGCTGCGCCTGCGCCAGCCCTCCAGCGTCGTGTCCTGCCCGTCCACCCGGAAGGTGATGGCCACGCCCGGCCGGAACGTCAGGTTGCGGTCCGACACCAACCCCTTCAGCCCCGCCCACTTCACGTCGAACGCGCGCGGCGTGTCGTGGACGATGTTGCCCATGACGCGCAGCCCCTCCGCGGGGCCATGGTCTCCGTCGCCAAGCTTGAGACCCCCCACCGGCAGGGACGCCAGGGTGTTGTGGTACAGCCGCACGCGCCGGCTGGTGCCCACGCGCAGCCCGTCCCCGCTGCCCCCCTTCTCCGTGGTGCCGTTGAACACCAGGTTGCGCCGCACGATGACGTCCGTGACGGGCACGTCCCAGATGAGGTTGCCGCCGAGCGACAACCCGCGCCCGCTGTTCCACACGCGGTTGCCCTCGATGAGGATGCGGCGCGCGGAGTAGTGCACCACCATCGCGGCGCCCTGCGGCGCGGTGCTGGCCGGGCGGTAGCCGTAGAACTTGTTGCCCCGGATGGTGACGCGGTCACACGTCTTGATGTCGACGGCGTTCTCCCGGTCCTCGTGGAAGCGGTTGCCCTCCACGGTGATGTCGATGGGGATGTTCGTGCCCGGCGTGGTGTCCGGCCCCTGGCACTGGAACGAGTCACCGCCGTTGCCCCAGGCCTCGTTGCCCTGGATGAGGATGCGCGCGCTGTCCGGCTGCACGAGCAGACCGTGGCTGTCCTTCGACGCGCCCCACCGATAGTCATGCACCTTGTTGCGCAGGAAGCCGATGTCCGCCGCGCCGCCGTAGAACGTCACCGCGGCCGGCCCCTGGCCACCCGACACCCGGCTGCTCCGCACGACGACATGCCGCGCACCCTGGAAGCGGATGCCGTGCGCCTCCGAGCCCGCCGCCTGGATGTCGAAGCCGTCCACCACCCAGTAGCTCCGGGCGATGCGCAGCATGGGGCCCGTCTTCCCGTCGCCTCCACGCAGCACGGGCTTCGCGCCGGGAGCCGCCAGGAGCTGGATGGGCGCCTCGGGCTCGCCATCTCTCGCAATGCCGCCGATGTCCACCCGCTCCCGATACGTCCCGTCATGCACCCACGCCGCGTCCCCCGGGCGCAGACGGGACACGGCATGGCGGAGCGTCCGCCACGGCTGCGCCTCCGTTCCGGGGTTGCCGTCATTGCCTTCCGTGGAGACATGGAAGACGCGCTGGGGCTCCCGCAGCGCGAAGGACAGGTCTGGCCGCACCTGCGCGCCGATGCCCACGTCCGTGTCTGGCGGCGGCTGCGCCAGGGCCGGAGCCGCCGCGAGCAGCAGCAGCGTCCAGCAGGTTCTCAGGGTGATAGTCGTCCAGCGCATCCCCACCTCCCACGCACGAGCACGGCGTGTCCCAGACGGAAGATGGGCCGGGGCCTTCACGACGGTACGAATGACGAGAAAACCGCCCGCCCTCTCTCATGGAGGGCAGGCGGTCAGGGAGACGCTCGGAAGCGAAGGCGCCGCGACTAGCACTACTGCGTTAGGGGTATGCGGGGGAGCGAGCGACTGAGGGCTGCGCGCCCTTGGCTACCATTGCGTTGTGCGCCCGGCGTCCTACTCATGAAGTAGGTATGGACTCCATCATGAATGCCGCTGCCGTGCAGCGGCTTGAGAGGTACTTCCAGCGAATCGGCGACGTGCTCGGCGAGGAGAGCCGGCGTGGCTCGTTCGCCCTCTATGCCATGGGCCTGCTGGGAGACGGGGAGCGCAAGAGCGTCGAGCC